>NZ_JBKQGX010000005.1:0-255640 GCF_050487245.1 Alcaligenes sp. Me129 | reverse complement strand
TGCCAAGAATCTTGGCGTCCCCTAGGGGATTCGAACCCCTGTACCCACCGTGAAAGGGTGGTGTCCTAGGCCTCTAGACGAAGGGGACAGGACTTACAACTAAATCGTCGTTTTGGTGGAGGTAAGCGGGATCGAACCGCTGACCTCTTGCATGCCATGCAAGCGCTCTCCCAGCTGAGCTATACCCCCATTTCGGTGTTCTTTTTGTCGACCACCAACGAAGAATTGAGATTATGAAGGTGTTTTTATCTTTGTGCAAGTCTTTTGAAGAAAAAAACCAAAATAAAGTGAAAAAACTTCAGAGGGGCTGCCAGAGGGGAGGCATGGGGCAGGCAGAGGAGGCGATACCCCCGGCGTGCGGAAGCCGAAAACAGGGCTCAGGGTGAGCCTGAAATGCGCTTGTATCTTTTTGTTTTATACGGAGTTTTGTATCTTCTTTGTGTCATAACATTTCATTTGTGGCTCAATAGAAGGAAATGCTTTCAACTATTAGCGTCGTTTTTTTGTCCCTTTCAGGCTCGTCTAATTCCCTTCTTAGGCGCATAAATGCAGGGTTTGTGAGAAATTTGCGCTGCTCTGTAATCTAATGATGGTATGCTTCGTTGAGTAACATTTCACCTGCAATAATTACGTTTTGTAGGCCCCTCACTTAGCCTGCATTTTTTTATTTAATGGCGCTATGTCAGCAAAGCAGTGCATATCATCACCTCTGCCTGTTCCAGTGGATGCACAAAGACGAATCAGTTTGAGTGCTTTGCTGATTTGGGTGCTGTTGGTCTGGCTGTTGTTGATCTCCGCAACGGTTACTGTCATTTACAAGCAAAACCAGGCAGAAATTCGTCTGCAGGCAAGTAGCGGCCTCCTGCGCCAGCTCTCTGATATCAGCTATTCCGTGGCGCTGGCCGCGCCTTCCAGTTCGACGCCTGCCCGTTTGCGCCACTTGGATCAGCAGTTCCAAGGGGTGGCGCAGTTGTTGCGCGATGGCGGGGTAGTCGATGGTGTGGTCCTGGTCCCGCTGGACAAGCCCTTGCTGGGGCTGGTCTCTCAACTAAGTAATGAATGGCAGCGGCGCTTGATGCGTCTGGATTTTCCGGTCAGCTCCGAGCAAGTGCTCTTGCCAGCGGCCAGCCTGAACGCGGAAGACTCGTTATTTCGTCATAACACCCAGCAATTGCTGGATGCGTTTGATGCCTCGCGTGAAAGCGTCCGCTCGCAGCACCGCTGGACGGTGTTCTTCATGCTGGGTCTGGATTTGATCGCGCTATGTCTGTCCTACTTCATGTTGCGTGCGTGGGCAGCCGATCCCTTGCGACAGCTGGTGGCTCAAGGCCAGGCTTTTACTGGCGGCAATTACCGTGCAAAAAGCACCAGTTCAGGCACTAGTGAAACGCGTTATTTGTCGCAGATTTTGAATTACTGCGGTTTGCAGATTCAACAGCTGGATGCGCAGCTTTCTATTCAGCAGCGCAATTTGTCCCAGCTCAACGCCATATGCCGCAGTTTGAGCCACAACCCTTTATTGGGAGTTTATTTATCCCGCGATGGCCGCTTTGATTTCGTCAATAAAAAGCTGGCTGAGACATTGGGATATAGCCGTGCACAATTGCGCCAGGAGTTCACAGTTGATCAAGTCTTTCTGTCGCCGCGATTTCCTTCTTTGACTCAAGTGGTGCCCGATTCGCGTTCTGGTGGCAGCAGTTTGCGCTATGAAACGCGGGCATTGCGTTATGACGGCAAATCCATTGATGTCGAGATCTGTGCCATTCCCATCGAGCTCGAGGGCCGTATGGGCATGGTGGCAGTAGTGCAGGACATCACCACGCGGGTGCGCAACGAAGTGACGGGTCGTTTGGCGGCCGTGGTGTACGAGAACACTTGCGAAGCCATTGTTGTAACGGATCGTTTTGGCCATGTGGTAGATGCCAACCCGGCGTTTAGCCGCATCACCGGCTACGAGCTGGACGAAGTGCGGGGCCGCACCTTGTCTATCCTGAACTCGGGGCGTCAGGACACGGAGTTCTACCGCAAGATGTGGCGCGAGATTTCGGAAACCGGGCGGTGGCAGGGCGATATCTGGAATCGACGCAAGAACGGCGAGGATTTTGCCGAGCGTTTGACCATCAGCACTGCCTGGAACCCGGATGGCACGGTGTATCGCCATATTGGCTTGTTCACCGACATCACCAGCCATAAGAAGCGTGAAGCGCAGATGTGGAAGCAGGCGCATTACGATCATTTGACGGGCTTGCCCAATCGGCAGATGTTCCAGGATCGCTTGCAGCAAGCGCGCGAGCAGTCGCGTCGCACAGGCTTGCCTTTCGCGCTGATCTTTATGGATCTGGATTTTTTCAAGGATGTGAACGACTCCTTGGGGCACGAGAAGGGCGACGTCCTGTTGCAGGAAGTGGCTCAGCGTTTGCAGCGCTGTGTGCGGGTAACAGATACCGTGGCCCGTATTGGTGGTGACGAGTTTACCGTCATCATCTCGGATATCAGCGATACCTCGATTGTGGAGCGCACTTGTCGCTGTTTGCTGGACACGATTGAAGAGCCTTTCCAGTTGGGCAAGAACTCGGTGTCTGTTTCTGCCAGTGTGGGAATCACGCTGTTCCCCGAAGATGGCGATGATGCCGGCCAGCTTTTGAAGAATGCGGATATGGCCATGTACGCCGCCAAGGCTTGCGGCCGTAATCAATACTGCCGCTTCCTGCCTGCCATGAGCGAAGCCGTGGAAGCGCGTCTGCGTTTCTCGCAGGATTTGCAAAAGGCACTAAGCGAGCAGCAGTTCCAGCTGTATTACCAACCCATTGTGGATTTGCGTACAGGGCAGGTCACCCGTGCCGAGGCCTTGATACGCTGGGAACACCCGCAGTTGGGCTTGGTGCCCCCTTCAGAATTCATTCCGTTTTCCGAAGATTCCGGTCTGATTGTGCTGATTGGCGAATGGGTGTTCGAGACGGCTGCCCAGGCCGCGGTGAAACTGCGCAACGAGCTGGACCCCGGTTTCCGGGTCAGCCTGAATGTCTCGCCCGCGCAGTTCAAGCTCAATGGCTCCTGCGCGCGCGAGTGGGTGGAGTATCTGCAAACCCAAGGCATTCCGGGCGATGCGCTGGTGGTGGAAATTACCGAGCGCTTGTTGCTGGACGATCAGGGGCAAGCCTTGCAGCAGTTGCGCTCCTTGCGGGAGTACGGCATGAGTGTGGCGCTGGATGATTTTGGCACCGGCTACTCCTCTCTGTCGCACCTGAAGCGGTTTTCCATCAATGTGCTCAAGATTGATCAGTGCTATATCCGCAATCTGGCCCTGAGCAGCGAGGATCTGGTGCTGACTCAGGCCATGATTGTCATGGCGCAAAAGCTGGGCTTGCGGGTAGTGGCAGAAGGTGTGACCAGTCACGAGCAACTGGATTTGTTGAACAACGCCGGTTGCGACTATATGCAGGGCTATTTGTGCTCTACGCCCATCCCGGCGGATGAGTTCGTGGACTGGTGCAAGACTTGGAATCGGGAGCGTGCCGGTGGTTTTGCCGCGCGCTTGTACCCGAATGCACCGCAGGCTTTGCAATAGCAGAATCCTTTCAATCCCTGCTAGCGCAAAGCCTGCCGTGAGTTTGTTGGTGCTCAGTCCTGACGACGAGAGCGCCAGGCAAAAATAATCAGAAGCAGGCCTGCCCAGATCAAGAAGGGCAGATTGCCGTATTTCACGTAGGGAGTCAGGCCTGTTGTGCCTTGAACTTCCACATCCAGCACACCCGGCGTCAGGGGCGGCAGAACCGCACGAACACGGCCATAAGGGTCAATGGCGGCTGTCATGCCGGTATTGGTGGCACGCAGCATGGGACGGCCTGTTTCCAGAGCCCGCATACGGGAGATCTGCAAGTGCTGGCTCAAGGCCCAGGAATCGCCAAACCAGCCCAGATTGCTGATGTTCAACAGCAAGGTAGCGCCTTCCTGGCCAGGACTGCCTTGCACGGCCTGGATGATCTCTTCACCAAACACGTCTTCATAGCAGATGTTGGGGGCAACACGACCCTCCGCCATCTTGAAGGGCGCTTGCGGCAAGGCGCCACGATGGAAGTCCCCCAGCGGGATATTCATCATGTCCACAAACCATTGAAAGCCGGTGGGGATGAATTCGCCGAAAGGCACCAGATGATGCTTGTCGTAGTAGCTGGCCGTGCTATTGATGATGTCCTGGGGCCGAGTCTCGGGGCTGATCAGCAAGGCGCTGTTGGTGTAGCTCAGCTTGCCGTTGACCGTGCCACGGTCCATGGGGACACCCAGCACCAGATTGGCTTGATGGCGCTGAGCCAGTTCCGTCCAGCGCAACCAGAAGCTGGTTTCCAGGCGGTTTTGCAACACGGGAATAACGGTTTCAGGCAGAACAATCAGGCGCGGCGCGTCTTCGGGGGTCTTGGCCGGCAGGTTTGCCAGCTCGTAGTAACGCTCTATACCTTCGCTCATATTGGGGCCGAACTTGGCGCTTTGATCGATATTGCCTTGCACCAGGCGGGCAATAAAGGGCGCGCCATGGGGCTGGACCCAGGCAATATGCGGCAGACTGATCCCGATCAGGCCAAAAATCATGGCGATACCAATGCCGATCGCGCTGGAAGGGCTTTGGTTCTTGTCTTTGGAGGCGGCAAACTGGGCAATCACGGCGGCGCTGAAAGCCGACAGCCAGGCCAGGCCATACACACCCACAACGGGTGCCCAGCCGGTAAACATCCCTTCTGCGTGGGCGTAGCCGATATTCAACCAAGGAAAGCCGGTCAGCAAATTGCCGCGCAGCCATTCGCTGAGTGCCCAGCAGCTTGCCCAGCCTGCTGATAACAATAATCGTGGTAGCCAGGAATCACTATCGTGCTTGGGGCGCAGTTTTTGCCAAACCGCTGAAGCCAGAGCAGGAAAGAGGGCCAGGGCGGCAGCCAGCAGCAAAACGCCCAGGGCGGCCATCCAGGAGGGCATGCCACCATACTGGTGCATGCTGATGTACAGCCAATAAACCCCTACGCCAAAATGCCCCAGCCCAAACAGATAACTGCGACCAAAGGCCTGGCGCACGGACGTCGAACCCATGATCTGCGAGCAGGCAATGGCCAGCAAGGTGATCTGGTAGAAGGGCAGAATCCAGGATGGCAGCGGGCCAATGGAAAAGGACAGGGCATGCAAGCCCCCCAGGACCAGCAGTAAAGCGACGCCAAGCGCCTGGGGTAAAGGTTTGGAATCAGGCTTGTTCAAGATTAGGCTCGGCGGGTGTGGCTCGCTGAACGTGCAACCAAAGGGCTCGTTTGGCATCCGCACGGACAACCGTGAGGCTGATGCCATCAAGCTGGGCCACATCGCCCCGGCGAGGGATATGTCCCAATTCGGACGCCAGCCAACCACCTACGGTGTCAAAGTCGTCGTTAGGGAGGTGGGTCTGGAAGGCTTCGTTGAAATCGGGGATTTCAGTCAGTGCCATGACACGCCAGCTGTCGGGGCCGGCCTGGAAAATGGTCTGCTCGGCGTCTTCATCGTATTCATCCTCGATGTCGCCTACAATTTGTTCCAGCACGTCTTCCATGGTGACCAGGCCTGCTGTACCACCGTGCTCGTCAATAACGACGGCCAGGTGATTGCGGCTGCCACGGAACTCGTGCAGCAAGACGTTCAGGCGCTTGGTCTCGGGAATGAATACCGCAGGGCGAATCAGCGGGCGCAAATCCAGCGTGGGATTGGCGATCGAGAGCAGCAGGTCCTTGGCCAGCAAGATACCGATGATATTGTCGCGCTCCGTCTCGTAGATCGGAAAGCGGCTGTGGCCCGTTTCAATAATGATGGGCAGCATCTCGGTCAACGGCTTGGCGATGTCCAGCATATCGATCTTGGATCGGGGCACCATGATATCGGCCACTGTTTTGTTGGCCATATCCAGTGTTCCGGCGATCATGGACAGCGATTCGTCGTCGATAACTTTGCGGGCGTGGGCCGCAACCAGGACAGACTTAAGGTCTTCTCGGTCTTCGGGTTCGTGACGCCGATTGAAAAAAGCACTTAAGCGAGAGATGGGATTGTTTGAGCTGGCCTTGGAAGGGCGGGGCTCGGGGTCGGGAGCAGAGTCTGACATTGTCCGAAGGACGAGTTAAGGAAGAAACAAGCATAACCGAAAAATGATGACAAGGTATGTACCTGTCATCATTCGGAATGCGGGAAGGGAAGTGAGGATTGGCGCAGCTTTGTCAGGGATGGGAGGCCCTTTGTGACAAGTGGGCGAGCTAGCGCTCCTGGTAGGGATCAGGGATGCGCAAACTGGCCAGAACAGCGGTTTCCAGCGCTTCCATGTCCTGGGCTTCGTCCTCTTCAATGTGGTCGTAACCCAGGGAATGCAGACAGCCGTGCACCACCAGATGAGCGGCATGGTGCAGAAATGGCTTTTGCTGTTCCTGGGCTTCACGCTCCAGCACGGGCAGGCACAAGACGATATCGCCGTGGACCACGCCGTCCTCGTCCTGACCATATTCAAAGGTCAGCACATTGGTGGCGTAGTCGCGTTCCCGGTAGCTCAGGTTCAGGCTCTGGCCTTCTTCGGCGTCCACAATACGCAAGGTGGCGGAAAGGGCGGTGAAGCGATCTTCGGGGTGGATGCGTTCGACTGCCATATCAATCGTGCGCTGCATCCAGCGGCGGATACGGGAGCGGCTCAGCTCGGGGCAATCAACAGCGTACTGGACGCTCAGGGATAGATCAGGCATCACCGGCTCGTTCGTAGGCGTCCACAATTCGCGCAACCAGCGGGTGGCGCACGACATCACGGCTGCTAAAGCGCGAGCAGGAAATACCCTGCACGTTTTCCAGCACCTTGACGGCATGATTCAAGCCGCTGCGCTGGCCTTTGGGCAAGTCCACCTGAGTGGGGTCGCCGGTAATCACCGCCTTGCTGCCAAAACCGATGCGCGTCAGGAACATTTTCATTTGTTCCGGTGTGGTGTTCTGGGCTTCGTCCAGGATCACGAAAGCATGGTTCAGCGTGCGGCCGCGCATATAGGCCAGCGGTGCGATTTCGATGATTTGTTTTTCGAACAGGCGCTGTACCTTCTCCACACCCATCAAGTCATACAAAGCATCGTATAAAGGACGCAGATAGGGATCTACCTTCTGGGCCAGATCACCGGGCAAAAAGCCCAGGCGCTCACCCGCCTCGACAGCAGGACGTGTCAGCACCAAGCGATGGACGGATTCGCGCTCCAGCGCATCGATGGCGCAAGCCACTGCCAACCAGGTCTTGCCAGTCCCGGCCGGGCCTACGCCGAAGTTGATGTCGTTGTTCAGGATATTGCGCAGGTACTCGCGTTGACCGGGTGTGCGAGGACGCAGGTCGCGTTTGGCGGTACGCAGGGAAATTTCTTCCTGGCCGACGGGGGGCAGCTCGGGCAGGGGCTCGGGCTTTTCCTCTTTTTCGTGGCGGCGGCTGGCGCCCAGCTCAACCAGGCCCAACTGAATATCGTCGATATTCAGCGCACGGTGCACGGCGCGCGAATGGAACCAGTCAATGGCCTTGGCAGCCTCCTCCGCGCGCTCGCCTTCAATCGAAACATGACTGCCACGCCGACGCAGGGTGACGTCATAGGCAATGGCAATCTGCTTGATGTTCTCGTCCAAGGGGCCACACATATTGGCCAGATGGGTATTGTCCCCGTCCAGGCGCAAGGAAGTGGGCATGCGGCGGCGTTGGCTAGTCATAGATCAGGCTCCTGCAACCCGGTCATGGGTCACGATTTCTCCGCGCAAGGTATTGGTCAGTACTTGGGTCACGTGCACATCCACAATTTGTCCGATCAGGCGAGGGTCGCCGGGGAAGTTGATGATGCGGTTGTTTTCGGTACGGCCTTTCAGTTCCGTGTCGTCCTTGCGTGAGGTGCCTTCGACCAGAATGCGTTGCACGCTGCCGACCATGGCCTGGCTGATCGCCTGGGCCTGTTCGTTGATTTGCGCTTGCAGGCGGTGCAGACGATCCAGTTTTTCCTCTTTGGTGGAGTTGTCTTCCAGGTCGGCGGCCGGTGTGCCGGGGCGACGGGAGTACACAAAAGAGAAGGACTGGTCGAAATTCACATCGCGTATCAGCTTCAGGGTTTTCTGGAAATCCTCTTCTGTTTCGCCGGGGAAGCCCACAATAAAGTCCGAGGACAAGACGATGTCGGGACGCGCTTCACGCAGGCGGCGCACGATGGATTTGAACTCCAGCGCAGTGTAGCCGCGTTTCATTGCAGCCAGAATACGGTCGCTGCCGGCCTGTACGGGCAAGTGCAGAAAGGGGACCAGCTTGGGCAGATTGCCGTGGGCGGCGATCAGGCGCGAGGTCATTTCCTTGGGGTGCGAGGTGGTGTAGCGAATGCGCTCGATACCAGGGATCTCGTGCACGTACTCCAGCAGCATGGCAAAGTCGGCAATCTCGCCAGCGACGTCGGTCGGGCCACGGTAGGCGTTCACGTTCTGGCCCAGCAGCGTCACTTCACGCACACCCTGGTCGGCCAGGTCAGCCACTTCCATCAGTACGTCGTCAAAGGGACGGGAGACTTCGGGGCCACGGGTGTAGGGCACTACACAGAAACTGCAGTACTTGCTGCAGCCTTCCATGATGGACACAAAGGCCGAATAGCCTTCCACGCGTGCGGGGGGCAGGGCGTCGAATTTTTCGATTTCAGGAAAACTGATATCTACCTGCGAGCGGCCGCTGTTGCGGCGCTTGACGATCAGCTCGGGCAGGCGGTGCAAGGTTTGTGGTCCGAACACGACATCCACGTAGGGAGCACGACGAATAATCGTGTCGCCTTCCTGACTGGCCACACAGCCACCCACGCCAATGACCAGATCGGGATTGAGCGCTTTCAAATGCTGAACCCGGCCCAGATCCGAGAACACCTTTTCTTGCGCTTTTTCGCGCACCGAACAGGTATTGAACAGGATGATGTCTGCTTCTTCGGGGTTGGTGGTCAACTCCACGGGGCGATCCTGATTCAGGATATCGGCCATTTTTTCGGAGTCGTACTCGTTCATCTGGCAGCCAAAGGTGCGAATGAAGAGCTTGCGGGCAGGCTTGGTAGCAGCATCCGCGCTGGCGGGGGTAGAGATTGTGGTGTCGGTCATAGAAGGAGCCGTGACGGGTGTATATCCCGCGGGCCATTGAAAATGATGAATCGGGCATTATAACGCCCAGCCTCCCGTGAGCCACAAGCAAGCTGGGATCATGTGGGAGGACTTGTTGCAGACAGGCCGCCCTTTGGAGTGGGAAGGCTGGAAATAGTCTTGTCGGGGCATGAGGCTGGATCAGGATTTTCAGTCAGCTTCTACTTGCGTCCTGTTTTTGTGAATTATATGATTCGTATATGGATCATATAAGGATTGAAAAATGGGTATCGTGAATATTGATGACGAGCTGCACGACCAGCTACGCAAGGCGAGTACGGTTTCATGTCGCTCCATCAATGCGCAGGCGGCTTTCTGGATACGTATGGGGCTGTTGTGCGAACTGAACCCGACCTTGAGCTTTAACGAGATTGTCGCCCGTGAAATGAAGGCGGCTGGTTTGGGTGAGCCTGCCGTGCCTCTGGATCAGGTGGAGTCAGCATGATCAAGACGGCAGATGAAATTGCCTTGATGGCCGAATCGGGCCGTTTGCTGGCTCAAGTGTTCACGCGCCTGGATCAGTTAGATCTGATTGGCATGAACACCATGCAGATCAATGATCTGGTCGAGAGCTACATCGTCCATGATCTGCAAGCCCGGCCCGCCAGCAAAGGGCAGTACGGTTATGCCTATGTTCTGAACTCATCGCCTAATCAAGTCGTGTGTCACGGTATGCCGTCCACGACGGATGTACTGAAAGAGGGGGATATCGTGAATTTCGACATCACCCTGGAGAAGAACGGCTTTATCGCGGATTCCAGCAAAACCTACATGGTGGGGCAGGTGACTCCTGCTGCGCAAAAACTGGTCGATGCCTGCTATATGGCGATGTGGAAAGGTATACAAGCCGTACGCCCCGGCGCGACTTTGGGTGATGTGGGGTTTGCCATCTCCCAGTACGCACGCAAGAATGGGTATTCTGTTGTACGTGATTACTGTGGGCACGGCATCGGGCGGGAAATGCACGAAGCGCCTGAAGTTTTGCACTGGGGCATGCCGCGCACAGGTTTGCGACTGAAAGAGGGGATGACTTTCACGATTGAACCTATGCTGAATCAAGGTGGCCATGCGGTGCAAACCGGGAAAGATGGCTGGACCGTGCGCACTTGCGATGGCTTGCTGTCAGCACAGTTTGAGCACACGGTAGCGGTGACAGACAGTGGGGTGCGCGTATTGACCTTACGGCCTGATGAAACCATCCCGAATTAATTAAGTAGTTGGTCGTCCCTCCCTTGCATTACTTATGGCTTGTAGTGTGTCATCCAGTCATTGCAGCTTGTGCACTGAAAACGACAGCAGCAAGTTATTTCAGCCCGATGGAAATGAGATTTTCTGTAAATCTCGTTGATGCCGCCACAGCTGCGAGATCCCGTCATATCGTGATGGCAGTATTGCCCGTTGTCTAACCGTCGTGCCGAAGTATCCCTTCAGATAAATATAGGGTGGCAGCAGTAAGCCTCTTTTTGTTTTATTGAGGGCCGGGGCAGGTCGGCGGGCGAGTCAGGTTATTCGCCGCGGGCAGGGGCCAGATGCGGGGTGCAAGGGGCGTGCTGTTTGAGGAGCACGCTTGCGGTTTGTCCGGGGGACAAACCGTGCTCCGAGTTCACGACCCGCCCGCATCTGGCCCCTGACAAGGGAACCCGTGCGCAGCACGGGCGAATGACCCGCCAAGCCGACCTGCCCCGGCCCTCAATAAAACAAACGCCTGCTACCCTATTACTCGCAATCCAGCAGCCCTAGAAACAAAAAAGCCCGACATGGTTTTAATGTCGGGCTTTCGTTAACAGCGAGCCAAGAAGCAACTTAACCTTCTACAACCTCGCCGCCTTCGTCTTTCTTGATCGGCTTGACCAGATCCTCACGTTTCACGCCCAGCCACATGGAAATGGCAGCGGCCACGAACACGGAGGAGTAAATACCGAACCAGATACCGATGGTCAGCGCCAGCGAGAAGTTGTGCAGCGTTGGGCCACCGAAGAAGAAAATCGACAGCACCATCATCTGGGTAGAACCGTGGGTGATGATGGTACGCGAGATGTTCTGGGTGATGGACAGATCAATAATGTCCGACACCGACATCTTGCGCTGCTTGCGGAAGTTCTCACGGATACGGTCCATCACCACAACGGATTCGTTCACAGAGTAACCCAGCACCGCCAGGACACCGGCCAGCACCGACAGCGAGAACTCCCATTGGAAGAACGCGAAAAAGCCCAGAATGATGACCACGTCGTGCAAGTTGGCAATCGCACAAGCCAGCGCCAGCTTCCACTCAAAGCGGAAGCCCAGGTACAGCAAGATACCGGCGACCACAAAGGCCAGGGCCATCAAACCGTTATGCAGCAGTTCCTGCCCCACCTGTGGGCCGACGAACTCCACACGGCGCAGCTCCACGTCCGAGTGCTGCTGCTTCAAGGCCTGGAGTACTTGCTCGCTTTGCTGGGTAGAGTCTTGTCCGTCCAGAACGGGCAAGCGGATCATGATGTCCTGCGACGTGCCGAAGTTCTGTACCTGGAAGTCGGTATAACCCAGCGACTGAATCGAGCCGCGCACATCTTCGACCTGCACGGTTTGCTGATAGTGCACTTCCATGACCGTACCACCGGTAAATTCGATGGACAGGTGAAAGCCGCGCACAATAATGAAGACGACCGCTGCAATAAATGTCAGAAAACTGATCAGGTTCAGCACCAACGCATGGCGCATGAACGGGATAGTGCGGTGAATACGAAAAAATTCCATGATGCTTTATGCCTGTAGTTGGGCCTGGCCGGTTTGCACCGGCCCCGGCACTTTACTTCTTGTCCTGTGGTTTCCAGACCTGACCAATGGAAATACCCTGCAGGCGACGACGGTTGCCATACCAGAGGTTGACCAGGGCACGAACCCCAACCACCGAAGAGAACATGGAGGTCAGAATACCGATCACGTGTACGACCGCAAAACCACGGATAGGACCGGAACCGAAGGCCAGCAAAGCGACACCCACAATCAGACTGGTCAGGTTGGAGTCGAAAATAGTGGCCCAGGCACGATCAAAACCCAGGTGAATGGCTTGTTGCGGCGAGGCACCATTGCGTAGCTCCTCGCGGATACGCTCGTTGATCAGCACGTTGGCGTCAATGGCCATACCCAGTGTCAAGGCGATCGCTGCAATACCCGGCAAGGTCAGGGTGGCTTGCAGCATGGACAAGACAGCCAGCAGCAAGAGCACGTTGAAGGTCAGGCCAATGGTGGAGAACAGACCAATCAGGTGGTAGTACAGCATGATGAAGATGGCGATCGCAATAAAGCCGTACAGCGTGGCGTTAAAGCCTTGGCGAATATTGTCGGCACCCAGGCTAGGGCCAATGGTGCGCTCTTCAATGATGCTCATGGGGGCGGCCAGCGAACCGGCACGCAGCAGCAGGGAAATATCGGCGGCTTCCTGAGCATTCATGCTGCCGCTGATCTGTACCTGGCCGTTAGGAATTTCGCTACGGATAACCGGAGCCGTCACCACTTCACCCACGCCATTTTCAAACAGCACAATCGCCATGCGCTTGTTGATGTTGTTGCGGGTAATGTCGCGGAAAATGCGCGAGCCCTTATTGTCCAGCGTCAGGTTGACGGTGGGTTGCTGGGTTTGCGAATCACGACCGGGCTGGGCGTCCTGCAGGTTTTCACCTGTCAGGATGACCTGGCGACGCAGCAGCAGGGGGGCACCACCACGCTCGGTGTAGCGCTCCAGACCAAAGGGCACGGTACCCGAGTTCAAGGCCGCAACGGCAGCAGGCGAGTCTTCCACCATACGCAGTTCCAGTGTGGCCGTACGACCCAGAATTTCCTTGGCTTTGGCTACATCCTGCACGCCGGGCAGTTGAACCACGATGCGATCGGACCCTTGCTGCTGAATCACAGGCTCGGCTACGCCCAGCTCATTGATTCGGTTATGCAAGGTGGTGATGTTTTGCTTGAGGGCGTTCGATTGCACCTGAATGGTGGCGGCTTCGGTCAAACGGGCTGTCAGACCGCTGTCACCGGCAGGGGTGAAAGCCAGATCAGGCATGGCGCGACGCATTTCCGATTGAGCGCGGTCGCGATCGTCTGCCGAGGCAAAGCTCATGCGCAGCGAGTGACCATCACGCTCGATGCCGCCAACAGGTACTTTGGCTTCGCGCAGCACGCTGCGGGCATCTGCCACCATGGAGTCGTAGCGGGCTTGAAGCGCGCCTTGCATATCCACTTGCAGCAGGAAGTGCACGCCACCGCGCAAGTCCAGGCCCAAGTGCATGGGGTGGGCGCCCAGTGCGGTCAGCCAGGCAGGCGACGCAGACACCAGGTTCAGGGCGACGGTGTAGTCGGGGGCGGTAGCTGTGGAGTCCTTGTTCAGTTCGCGCTCGATCAGGTCTTTGGCCTTGAGCTGAACATCGGTGGACTCAAAACGGAAACGCGCAGTGGCGCTAGGTCCGTTTTGTTCAAAATACGAGCCCGTCGTAGGAATATTGTTTTTCTTGAGCAGCTCTTCAACGTGACTGATCAGGTTGGTTTCAAGCCGGACCGTGGATTTGGCGCTGGAAACCTGGACAGCAGGAGACTCACCAAACAGATTGGGCAAGGTATAGATCAGGCCGATCGCCAGCGCGACCAAGACGATGACATATTTCCAGAGAGGATAACGATTCATGGGATATCTACGACGGGTGCAGAAATGGCAACCCCGGA
Source organism: Alcaligenes sp. Me129 (assembly GCF_050487245.1). Classification (NCBI taxonomy): domain Bacteria; kingdom Pseudomonadati; phylum Pseudomonadota; class Betaproteobacteria; order Burkholderiales; family Alcaligenaceae; genus Alcaligenes; species Alcaligenes sp. Me129. Next base: position 241,771 of record NZ_JBKQGX010000005.1, on the reverse strand, counting down.
CCGAGGTCCGGGGTCGGAGGCATTACAGCGACTTGATCGTGCCCTTGGGCAGAACAGTCGTAACGGCCACGCGTTGGACCAGAACTTCAACAGGCTTGTCGGTCAGGTTGGCCACTTCAACGGTCAGGTAGTTGTCGTGAACTTTGCTGACTTTGCCCAGCAGACCGCCGGAGGTGATTACTTCGTCGCCTTTGGCCAGGTTGGATACCAGGTTGCGGTGCTCTTTCTGACGCTTCATTTGAGGACGAATCATCAAGAAGTACAGCACAACGAACATCAAGATGATGGGCAGCATGCCCATCAAGGCATTTTCGCCGCCGGCAGCTGCCTGGGCGGGGATGAGAGTCAGAATGTCAACAGCGGACATGTGGGGCTCCTGAGGATTTTTTTGTGTGGGTTGTCAAAAACTAACGGTGTATTGTAGCGGCACTTTATTGCGGTATCACAAACAGCGTGTCATTCAATACCGCGCGCCCGATCCTGGTGGAACTGCTCCCGCCAGGCCGCGAAACGCTTTTGCTCGATAGCATCGCGCATCTCTTGCATGATCTGCAAATAGAAATGCAGATTGTGCAAGGTATTCAAACGCGAGCCGGTAATTTCATTGGAACGCTGCAAATGATGCAAGTAGCCACGCGAGAAATGCTTGCAGGTATGGCAGGTGCAGCTGGGATCCAGCGGGCGGGTATCGTCGCGGTAGCGAGCATTGCGTATCTTGATGTCGCCGTAACGGGTAAACAGCCAGCCATTGCGCGCATTGCGGGTGGGCATGACGCAGTCAAACATGTCCACGCCCTGGCTGACCCCTTCCACCAGATCTTCCGGTGTACCCACACCCATTAGATAGCGGGGGGCATGCGTGGGCAGTTTCGGGGTGGTGTGCGCCAGAATGCGCATCATGTCTTCTTTGGGCTCGCCTACGGACAGGCCGCCAATGGCATAGCCTTCAAAGCCGATGTCGGTCAGACCAGCCAGGGATTCGTCGCGCAGGTCCTCGTACATGCCGCCTTGCACAATGCCAAACAGGGCATTGGGGTTATTCAGACGCTTGAATTCCTCGCGTGAACGGCGAGCCCAGCGCAAGGACATGCGCATGGATTTAGCCGCTTCGATATGCGTGGCGGGACGGTCGTCAATCAAGTAGGGCGTGCATTCATCGAACACCATGGAAATATCGGAGTTCAGGGAGTACTGGATTTGCATCGACACTTCAGGCGTCAGAAACAGGCGCTCGCCAGTGATGGGGGAGGCAAACTTCACCCCTTCCTCGGTAATCTTGCGCATGCCTTTCAGGCTGAATACCTGAAAACCGCCCGAGTCCGTCAGGATGGGCTTGTCCCATTGCATGAAATTATGCAGGCCCTGGTACTTGTCCATGACATCCGTGCCCGGACGCAGCCACAGGTGAAAGGTGTTGCCCAATATGATCTGCGAGCCAATCTCGTTCAGCTCGTGCGGCATCATGGCCTTGACGCTGCCATAGGTGCCTACCGGCATGAAAATGGGGGTTTGCACCACACCGTGGTTCAGGGTGATCTGGCCACGGCGAGCGGCGCCGTCGGTGCTTAAGAGGTCAAACTTCAGTCCACTCATGGGGTAGGAGGCTCAATGAACATAGCATCGCCGTAACTAAAGAAGCGATACCGGGATTGGACGGCGTGCTGGTAGGCACGTTGTATGGGTTCGATCCCCGCCAGGGCCGATACCAGCATCAGCAAGGTGGACTGGGGCAAATGAAAATTGGTGATCAGTGCATCCACCCACTGGTACTGGAAGCCGGGGGTAATGAACAGGCGCGTGTCGCCTTCAATGCTGCCATCGGCGCAGCGCTGGTTCATGCCGGGCTCTTTGCTGGCGGCAGACTCCAGCGAACGCACACTGGTGGTGCCCACGGCAATGACGCGGCCACCGGCAGCGCGGGTGGCTTCGATCTTGGCCAGGGTGGCGGCGGGCACATGGTAACGCTCGGCGTGCATGACGTGTTCGCTGATATTGTCCACACGCACAGGCTGAAAAGTGCCTGCACCCACGTGCAAGGTCACAAAGGCCTGGTCCACGCCTTGCTCGCGCAAGGTGTTCAGCATGTCGTCGGTAAAGTGCAGGCCAGCCGTCGGGGCGGCCACGGCACCGGGGTGACGGGCGTAAACAGTCTGGTAGCGCGAGTCGTCTTCCTCGTCCGCTGCGTGGGTAATGTAGGGTGGCAAAGGCGTGGCGCCGTATTGCTCCAGCATGTCCAGCACAGGCTCGTGAAAGCGCAGCGCAAACAGGGCGTCTTCCCGCCCGGTGCAATCGGCCAGTACCTTGCCGTCGGCCAGTTCCAGCAAAGTGCCAGGTTTGGGGGACTTGCTGGCGCGGATATGGGCCAGAGCCGTATCGGGGCCGGTTACGCGCTCGATCAGCACTTCCACCTTGCCGCCGCTGCTTTTCTGGCCATGCAGGCGGGCCTTGATGACGCGCGTATCGTTAAAGACCAGCAGGTCACCCTTGCGCAGCAGGCTGGGCAGGTCGGTGAACTGGCGGTCATGCAATTGGCTGGCACCGTCCAGATGCAGCAGACGGCTGCCCTGGCGCTGGGCCGGCGGGCTTTGAGCGATCAGATCAGGGGGAAGCTCGTAGTCGAACTGGGCGATAGTTAAAGAGGGGTCGATGCTCATGGTTTGTCGTAAAGGGCCACTGGCCAGAAGGCCGGGCCTGATGGGGTAACCGACTATTTTAACGCTTTGCCGCCAGATTGCTGAAACGGCCATATCCGTGGTGTTTTTCTTTCGGTATGCTTGGGTCTTTCCTGAATTGATCTGTTGGAGACGAGGGCATGGGCGTTTTAAAGGCAAAGCCTGTTTTGAGTCGTTGCAAGCACGTGGCTCTGGCCACCTTGCTCATGGTGCAAGGCGCATCACTAGCCCTGGCCCAGGCCTTGCCGCCCGAGCTGGCTTCGGTATGGAACGCCAGCCGCTTGCCGCAATCGTCTCTGTCCATCGTGGTAGACGAGGCGGACGGTCCGCGCCTGATCGGCGTCAATCCCCAGGAGCCCCGTAACCCCGCCTCGGTAATGAAACTGGTCAGTACCTGGGCCGGTTTGTCCGCTCTGGGGCCAGAATATACCTGGCGTACGACGTTAATGGCCCAGGATGGCCTGCAGGTGGACGAACAAGGCACCTTGAAAGGGCCTTTGTACATCAAGGCGGGGGGCGATCCGTTTTTGACCGTGCCGCAGTTATGGGACATGTTGCGCGAGCTCCGCTTGCGTGGGGTGAAGAATCTGACCGAAGTTATTGTGGATCGTTCCATCTTCGGCAACGTCACCATCAATCCGGGTGACTTCGATAATGCGGGTGACCGTCCCTATAACGCCAGCCCGGATGCCATGATGGTGGGGCTAGGCGCTTCCCGGCTGGTGTTCCAGCCAGATACACAGGCGCGCAAATGGATTGCGATTATTGACCCGCCTTTGCCCGGAGTGCGCGTACAGGGTGAAGTCGAGTGGTCGACGGCGACCTGCCCTGGTTCGCCTGTTGTTGGTACCCAGATTCAGCCTGAAGCCGGTGGCATGGTGGTCCGTGTCAGTGGCAAGGCCGCCGCTTCTTGCGGCGAGTTCAGCGTTTACCGTCTGGTTCATTCCCAAACCGAGTTTTTCGACAAGCTGTTCCGCAGCCTGTGGCGCGATCTGGGCGGCACCCTGGCCCGCGACATCAAAGCAGGCCGTGTGCCGGCTCGTGCGCAGGCGATTACCTGGCATGACTCGCAGTCCCTGTCTGACCTGATCCGTCTTATTAATAAGCAAAGCAACAATGTGATGGCCCGTACCATCTTGCTGACCGTGGGCGCAGAAATGAATGGTCCCGGTGCCACGGTGGCCACCGGCGAGCGCGCCGTCATGAACGTGCTCGGTCGCCAGGGGGTCAATACCGCAGGCTGGACCGTGGACAACGGCTCGGGCCTTTCACGCAATGCCCGCGTCACGGCGGGCGGCATGGCTGACATGCTGAAAGTCGCCTGGCGCTCGAACTGGATGCCCGAGTACATTTCGTCCTTTGCGATCTCCGGTGTGGACGGCACGGTGCGTTCGCGCTTGCGCGATGACGAGGTCCAGGGCCGTGCCCACTTGAAAACCGGCACGCTGCGCGATAGCCGTGCCTTGGCCGGTTACGTGCTGGGAGCCAGCGGAAAGCGGTATATTGTCGTCATGATGGTCAATGACGAACGTTCTGCCTCTGCCCGACCCTTTTTTGATGCGGTGGTGAAGTGGCTGGCAGTACGTTGACGATCACGATAGTGCGGGCTGCTGTGCTGCAGCCCTGTTTTTAGTTAGTCCCTAATTTGATGAAGCAATCATGCCCATACACGAAATACGCCACCCTTTGATCCGCCATAAGCTGGGCTTGATGCGCAAGGCAGATCTGAGCACGAAAAATTTCCGCGAAATGTCCCAGGAAATCGCCTCTTTGCTGACCTACGAGGCGTGCAAGGATCTGCCTCTGGAACCCACCACCATTGAAGGTTGGTGTGGCAATGTGGAAGTGGAAAAGCTGGCTGGCAAGAAAGTGACAGTTGTGCCCATCTTGCGCGCTGGTATTGGCATGCTGGACGGGGTGTTGAGCTTGATTCCTGGCGCCAAAGTCAGCGTGATCGGTATTGCTCGCAACGAAGAAACCTTTGAAGCCCAGACCTATCTGGAGCGTCTGGTCGGCGAGCTGGATCAGCGTTTGGCCCTGATTATTGACCCCATGCTGGCAACAGGTGGTTCCATGGTCGCCACGATTGATCTGCTGAAAAAAGCAGGCTGCAAGAATATTCGCGCTTTGGTGTTGGTGGCTGCTCCGGAAGGCATTGCCACTCTTGAAAAACATCACCCTGATGTCCATATCTATACCGCGTCCATTGATCAGCATCTGGACGAGCATGGTTATATCGTGCCGGGGCTGGGTGATGCGGGCGACCGTATTTTTGGTACTCGCCAGAAGGTTCAGGACGGCGAACTCTAAGTCCAGAACTTGTCGTGCTTTTTTACAATCCCTTGCTAGTACGCCAGAGGGGATAGGCATAATAAAGAGTCGAATCTAAGTTTCACTGAATCAGGATGTACATGAAACTGAATGCTTGGATGGCTGCACCGCTGTTGGTCATGTTGGGCCTGAGCTCGGCTCAGGCTGGTTTGTGTGACGTGCCTTTCATGCGTGACGGTGGGCAGATACAACTGACTGGCTCGGGCTTTCTGGCCTTGGGCGCTGATCTGGCTTTTTCTGACGTGAAAAAGCAGGGCGGTGATCAGTGCCAGGCGCGTGTACAGGGCAAGGCCAGTGTAGCCCTGGCCGGTTTGCCGGCCAGCAAGCCCAATATTGACTACGTGATGACGGTGCGCGATGGCCGCACCCGTTTCCAGCGCGATGATGGCCGTGGTGGTCTGGAAGCCGTTCAAGGTTCGTTTGACCTGCGCCTGCTGGGCCTGTTTTCCTACGAACACGGTGGGCTGCAGGAAGGGCAGACCTTCCCGCGCCAGGATTTCCAGATCAATCTGGACAAGCGCTCCCAGTCCAACGCCAATGTCTTGCGCATTCATACCGGTGCGAAGACGGTTGGAGCTCAACAATCGGTACAGACCGCATTGGGCAATTACCAATGTTGGCCTATTCGTTATCAACGCGAGATCGAGCCTACCCAGGCCAGTTTCAGTGGCATCAGCCTGCCCATACCGGGCATCAACTCCCAGGTTACGGATTGGTATTGCCCGGATGTGCAGATGGTGATGAAGCAAGAAAGTATTCAGAACGGTGTCCCGTCCACGGTGGATGTGACGCAACTGAAGTAAACCTGCGACTGACTGGTCTCAGGTACACCGAGTATCTTTATCCTGAAAACAGCGGGTTAAAGAATTTTGTGCGGCGCTGCTATGGCGCCATTCACTTGGCGATACGTATTTGTCGCGTGTCCCTTTCAACTGCAAGGAGTTATTTATGGCTACCAAGAAAAGTGTGGAAAACAGCGGAGACAAATTCATCGAAGAAGTGAAAGCGAGCTTGGATGAAGCTGAAAAACTGATGCGTGAGGCCGCTGAAGCCACGGGCGACAAGGCCGGTGAGCTGCGTGAGAAAGCGCTGCGCTCTCTGCGTGTGACCCGGGATTCCCTGCATGATGCTCAGGAAGCCGTGGTCGAGCACAGTGTGCGTGCCGCCAAGGCAACCGACAACTATGTCCACGACAAGCCCTGGCAAGCCATCGGCGTGGCCGGTATCGTGGGTCTGATGTTCGGTATGCTGATCAGCCGACGTTAATCTGTCTTTGCTCTGCGCTGCGAGCCCTTTGCTGGGCTGCAGCAGCATAAAAAGCAGCCCTGCCGATCTGGACTTTGCGGTCCAGATCGGCAGCCTCTTAGAAATCAGGCTCTTGTCATTGCATGCAATGGCAGGATGTCGCAGAGCAGGGATAAATCATGGCGCTTAGGCAAACTATCAGTCAGCTTGGTTCTACCTTGATAGGGGCTGTCAGTACCAGGCTGGAGCTGTTCGCTCTGGAAGCCGGTCAGCAAAAGGCAAGCCTGATCACCATCTTCAGCATGGTGTTTGGCGCACTGCTGTTCTCCACTCTGGCGGTGCTGGTTTTCAGCTTGTTGCTGGCGTTGTACTTCTGGCCTACGGATTATCGTTACTGGGCTTTGGGAGTGCTGGTCGTTCTGTATGCCGGTTTGGGGGTGGGGCTTTTCCTGGCCGTACGCCGCCGTCTGACCACAGGCCCGATTCCTTTTTCAGCCACCTTGTCCGAGTTGCGTCGCGATGTCGCATTTATTGAGCGCTTGAGGGATTCCGAGGGAGACGGCAAATGAGCACGAAGCAAGAGAGCATGTCCGCCCAGGAGCGGGCTGTGCGTATTGAACTGCTGCGAGTCCGCGCCTCGTTGGAGCGGCAGACCATGTCGTCCCAGATCCACTCCCTGGGCGAGGATTTAAGCCCCGGCAATTTGTGGAACAGCGTCAAGCCTTCGGGTTTGAGCATGGGCGGTGTGGTCACTAGCGCGCTGTCCTTGTCGCGCCGTTATCCGTTCCTGTTGTCCGGTGCTTCTGCCGTGCTGAGCAGTTTCGGCGGGCGCTGGATGCGTATCGGGGCTTTGGCTCTGGGAGCCTGGAAGCTGTTTGATTCTTCCAAGTCGGCACGCGAGAAAGCACGCAATGTACTGGTTCCGGTACGACGCAAAACCGATGTGGACGAGTAAGTCTGCTTGTCTGTTTGAAAACCGGCCCAGGCCGGTTTTTTTTTGCCTGCCGCAAGCTCGGCGTTCTGCCTGACTGGTTTTTGAAGGCGGCAAGGCTTATGCTCCGATAATAAATAATTCCAGAACAAAGCTACCCACATCAGGAGACATAGCTCGTCATGCAGGTGCCATTACTGAATGCCTTAAGAACCTTTACGGTGTCGGCGCAAAGGTTGAACTTCACCAAGGCGGCAGAAGACCTGCTGGTCTCTCCCTCGGCAGTCAGCCACCAGATCAAGGTGCTGGAGGAGTATTTGGCTTGCAAGCTGTTTCTGCGCAAGAACCGTTCCCTGGAGCTGACGGATCAGGGCCAGTTTCTATTCGACCGTTTGCAACGGCCGTTTTACGAGATCAATCAGGCTTTGAGCGAATTGCGCATGCCGCACGGCAAGAGCCGCATCAATCTATCCTTGCGGCCCTTTGTGTCCAGCATGTGGTTTACCGGGCAGTTGGGAGACTTCTGGCTGAAGCATCCAGACATTGAAATCAACTTGCTGCACAGGCTGCAGGCTCCGGATTTTTTCAGGGACAACATCAATTTTGCTATCGTCTGGGGCAAGCAGGGCGATTGGCCGCAGTTGCAAACCTTGCGCATCATCCCCGGCAATTTGACGCCTGTTTGTGCGCCGTCTTACCTGCAGGCGCATGGCAAGATTACGTCCCCAGAAGATCTGAACCTGCATGTGCTGATTCATGAAGAAAATCAGCTGTGCTGGGAGCAGTGGTTACGCAAGGCAGCAGGACAGGAGCTGACGGCCAAGAAGAGCTTTCACATTGATGACACCAATGTGCGCATGAATGCCGTCTTGAACGGCCAAGGGGTCATGTTGGGCTGTCCGGCCTTGTTACAGCCTTTGATCGACAAGAAGGAAATTGTCCAGCTGTTCGATGTTTGCCTGGAAGAGTACGCCTATTTTCTGGCCTACCCCAAGGAGGCGAACCTTAGCCGACAGGAGCAGGAGTTTGTGGATTGGGTCGCGTCGATTGCAATCCGCTAGGCGGTAGTTGCTTGATGGTTCCCATGTGTTGTGCTCGGTGACCGGGCTTTTTTCGCTCTTTGCTGACCGTGTCTCTGTCTCTGCGTCTTTAAAAAAACCTGCATATTTGCAGGTTTTTTTTATGTATCGGCCTTCCTGAACCAGGCTGGATACACATCGCACATCGCACATCGCACATCGCACATCGCACATCGTTCATTGCTCATTTCTCATCGATCAGGGTGTGGAACCCCGACCTGACGTGCGTGGCTGGAGGTTTTATCAAGCTCCGCCTAGTTCTCACACCGCTCATCCCTGGTTCCAAATGGCTGACACGCAGCCCTCAATCGGGCTTTACGTCGCCGAGAACGGCCTCATTTTGCAGTGATTGCGATCCACCGCTTTCCCTTCGTCCGATTCAACAACAAAAAAAACTCATCGTTCCGTCAAATTTGCTCAATTTTCAAGTGTCGCTCCCTGTCGCATGATTGGCCTGACCTAATAAAAGCCATTCATGGTGCTTATGCAAACCAGAGGAGATACTGAGATGAATACCGCTATACGCTCGCCCATTGCGATTGAAGAATTTGACCGCAGCTACTTTCAGCAGGAAACCGACGAGGTTTTCGCCTTGCCCCCCGAGTGCTTTACCTCGGAAGAGTTTTTCCAGTTTGAGCTGAATGCCGTCTGGAAAAAGCAGTGGTTCTGTGTGGGCCGTGCAACTGACATCCCCAATGCCGGTGACTTCTTCACCTTCGATGTAGGCAATGATGCGCTGTTTGCCATCCGCACTCGTGAAGGTGGCATCAATGTGCTGTCCAATGTCTGTCGTCACCGCAATATGCTGTTGCTGGAAGGTGCAGGCAATGTACGCCGCATCAGCTGCCCCTTGCACGCCTGGGTCTACAACATGGAAGGCGAGCTGGTTTCCGCCCCAGGTCTGACCGATACCGGTGCCAGCTTTGACCCCAAGAGCGTCTGTTTGCCCAAGATCCGCGCCGAGGTTTGGGAAGGCTTTATCTTCATCAATTACGACGCCATGGCACCGGCCTTGCACACCCGCCTGGGCAATCTGGGCAAGCAGCTGGCGAACTATCGCATGTCCGAGCTGAAGTCTTCGGAACCCCTGAAAATGGAAGGTTTCGACTGGAACTGGAAGATCTTCAATGACGAGTGTTACCACTGCAGCTTCCTGCACGCCTCCTCCTGGGGTGGCATGTACGAAACCAATCCAGACCGTGTGGATGAAACCGCTGTCTTCAATGACGTGGCCAATGGCATTGTCTCCTACAACCTGATCTCCACCCACAAAGACGCAGCCCCCACGCATACCGGTTCCATCTTGCAGCCGCCCATGAAGGGTTTGACTGACCAGGAGCGAACTCAGCTTTCCTACGTGACGGTAGCGCCCAACCTTTTGCTGGTGGCCATGCCTGACAAGGTGAAGTACTTCATGTGGCTGCCCAAAAGCGCCAAGCAGTCCACCTATGGCGTGTCCTGGATGTACCCGCAGGAAACGTTGGAGCGCGAGGACCACAAAGAGAAGTTCGATCAGGAACACGATGATCTGTACCCCGTGATGATTGAGGACTTGTTTGCCTGGCGTCGTTCGCATCAGGGCATGCAATCCAACTTTGCCTCCCGTGGTCGTTTGACCAATGAAGAGCTGGTCATCAAGCGTTTGCAAAACTGGCTGATTGATCTGTACCGCGCCGAAGAGCGCCGTGTGGACGAGCAAAGCCGGGTATTGCCGATCCGAGCGATTGCCTAAGGGAGCAGGAGCAGCATCATGCAGCAAACTTTGCAAACACGCGTGTTGAAGAAAACCAGGCTGTCAGAGCGAGTCGTAGGCCTGACCCTGGGTTTGCCAGACGGGGACGCGTTCCCTGTCTGGGAGCCGGGTGCGCATATTGAGCTGGAGCTGGCGGTGTCAAAGACCGAGCCGCTTTACCGTCAATATTCCTTGTGTGGCCAGCAGGCCAATACCCGTGAATGGCAAATTGCCGTTCTGAAAGAAGAAGCCGGGCGGGGCGGCTCTGCGTATATCCATGAGGTGTTGCAGGAAGGTGATGCGCTGGCTGTCAGCGTGCCGAAAAATCACTTTCCCTTTGCTGCAAACAAGAAGTGCTTTTTTGTGGCCGGAGGCATAGGCATCACGCCTATCGTGCCCATGGTCCAGGCCGCTGCGGCAGCCGGCCTGGACTGGCACTTGCTGTATCTGGCAAGAAACGCAGCGGATTTTATTTTTCTGCAAGAGCTGCAACAAGTGGATGCTGCGCGTATCACCACGCATGCCTCCAATCAGGACGGGCTGTTTGATCTGCAAGGCGCATTGAAAACGCTGGATGCACAAACCGTCGTCTATTCCTGCGGTCCGCAACCATTGCTGACCGCCTTGGAAAACTATCAACAGGAACAGGCCGATATTGGCTGGCAACTGGTGCTGGAACGCTTCTCGGTAGAGACCGATCCGGCCCTGCTGCAAGGCAAGGGCTTTACCGTGACTTTGCAAAAATCGGGCAAAAGCATCGCGGTAGCGGGGGATGAAACGATTCTGGCCGCCTTGAAACGGGAAGGCGTACGGGTCAAGTGCTCATGCCAGAACGGCACCTGCGGCACCTGCGAAACCGTGGTCATTTCCGGCTTGCCGGAGCATCGGGATTTTGTGCTGTCGCCAGAAGAACGGCAGCTGAATGAAACCATGATGATCTGCGTTTCGCGCGCCTTGTCGGCCGAACTGGTTTTGGATCTATAACAATAAACAGGAGAAACACCATGAAAAAAGTGGTGGTTACAGGCGGCTCGGGCCGTGTGGGCTCGTACGTGGTACAGCAATTGATGCAGACCATGGATGTGGTCGTGGCGGATCTGAAACCCAGCCAGCATCAGGTTTCTTTTATTCAAACGGATGTGATGGATCTGGAGGCCGTGCGTGCGGCCACCAAAGATGCCGATGCCGTGATTCACCTGGCGGCAATTGATTTTGACTGGAAGGCCGCCGAAGAGCAGTACATCAACGTCAATGTGCGCGGCACCTGGCATGTGCTGCAAGCCTGTCGCGAAAACGGTGTCAAGAAAGTGGTGCTGTGTTCCAGCATTTCGGCTTGCGGTCTGTCCGAGATGCGAGCTGATTGGAAACCCCAGTATCTGCCTGTGGACGAGGCCCATGAAAACAAGCCTTATCAGGCCTACAGCGTCAGCAAGATCGTCATGGAGCAGATGGCAAAAAGCTTTAGTGATGCCAGCGATATGGAAGTGATCTGCTTGCGTCCACTGGCCGTGGTGCTGCCGGAAACCATTGCCGAGTACATCCAGTTTGTCGACAGCCCGCAGCGTAACTGGCTGTTCTATTACATCTGGGCTGCAGATCTGGCGCGTGCTTTTGAGGCCGCCGTGAATCTGCAAGGTTTGCGCTACGGCGTGTTTTTCATTAGCGCAGACGATAGCTCCCACCCCTTGGCAACCACAGACTGGTATCAGCAGATTATTGGCCCTGTGCCTGAAATCAAGAACCCACGCTGGTATCAGAACAATCCTCGTGCCTCCATTTTCAGCAGCCATGCGGCCAAGGAAATTCTGGGCTGGCAACCAAGCACGGACTTCCAGCAACTGCGCCAGGAATACGCGGTGGAAAAAGACCTGGCGTGAAGCGCCCAGGCGCCCTTGACGAACAAATTGAACACGGAGACTTGAGCATGACGGGAATTAAAACCGGCACCTTGGATTGGACGGGTGACAACCCTTTTATTTACTTGAAGACTGACCCTGAACAGGACTGGTCGTCCTTGTCCCTGTACTTTCGCATCGCCAGCTCGGCGTATGGCAGCGGCCAGGCCATCCTGGTGTTGGACAAGCCTTACGAAGACGGGCAGGACAGCGACGCGCGTTTGCTGATCACGGATAACAAGCCCTTGGCCGAGTATCTGGTACGGGACTTCGTGCGCCATTTTGGCCTGTTTCGCAAAGCGGTGGCGCTGGACAAGTTGCAGGTCTTGAGTGACGGCGTTTTCCAGACAGTGAACCGTTTCCCTGATCTGGTCAGCGAATCTGTCACCTCCGCCAGTGCAGGTCTGACGGTGGAATTGCAATGGCATCACATGACGCAGCCAGCGATTTGTGTGGACCTGCCGCAAAGCCAGACCCAAACCCAGAAGCACGAAATGATGTGCGTGTTCCATCCGGCGCAGCAAGCCAGGGTGCTGATCAATGGCACGGCCTTGCCGGGCAACACCATAGAGCGGGACTTTAACGGCTCGCGTGCGCAGTCCGCCAGCCTGGCGAACAGCGAAACCTGGGTGCGCGTGGCGTAAGGAGACGATATGGCTCAGCATGTAGAGACGCAGGCCGTGATGCCAGCCTGGACAGGGGTCCGGCCTCTGCAATCCATTTTGCCCTCGCAAGGCCGTCTGGTCCTGCATGCCGGGCCACCGTTTCGGGATGCACAGGAGCTGCCTGCCGCAATCCGAAATTCGGTTTTGATCGGCATTTTGTATGAGGGCTGGGCAGCTAGCAAACAAGAGGCGCAAGCCTTGCTGGACGCAGGGGGCGTGCAACTGGCTCCCGCGCAGGATTACGGCGTGGTGGTGCCATTGGCCGGAGTGGTCACGCCGTCCATGTATCTGATTGAGGTCAGCGACAGTAATCAGCCCGAAAACAAGAAGTACTCGGTGCTGAATGAAGGCATGCAATGGTGTACCCGCCTGGGTATTTTTGCCGATGAAATGGTGCCGCATCTGCGTTGGTTGCATCAGGGTTTGGGTGCGCGGCTGGCTGCACAGTTTCAGGGGCCGGTCGCTCTGGGGCCTATTGTTCAGGCTTCCCTGCTCAATGGTGATGATGGTCATGCTCGTACCATGCATGGCTCCCGGCAGTTGGCCGACATTATTGTCTCCTGGGGCATTAATGACGACGCCAGCCAAAGCTTTCTATATGGCGCGATGGCCTGGGCCTTGAATTACTGGATGGCCGCCAGTGCCTTGATTCTGGCAAATCAGGCTCCTGCTGATGGCGCGGATGCCATCGTTAAAGTTGGCGGTAATGGCTTGCGCTTTGGTTTGCAATTGGCCAGCTCCATAACTTGGCTGGTTACGGATGCTCCTGTTATTGCTGGCAATAAAGAGCCCGGTAATGAGCAGGCAAAAGCACTGGGTGCCCTGGGCGATAGTGCTGTCGTGGATTTCGTAGGGCTGGGTGGCCAGTGTCTGGATCTGGCGGGAATGAGTGCCAGGAACCTGCACGCCTTTCTACCCTCGGACTACCTGACGCGTCAAAACAAGTTCCTGAAAACCCGCTTGCCCTTTCTGGCTGGGCGCAATGGTATTAGCGATTTTGGGCAAGTGATTGCCAACAATACCGGGCCGTTGGTGCTGCTGGGCATGATTGACGGTGCCGGAGAACGTGGCCGTGTTGGTGGTGGGGTGGCGACGGTGGATGCCTCTTTATTGCAAGCTCTCAAGGAGTGGCAGCATGAAACGACAGTGGTTTAAGCTGCCTTTGAATCAATTGCTGCATGCTCTGCATACGGGCGAAGCCAGTCTGCCGGAGATCGTGGCCTCCTTTTATGAGCGCATTGCCATACGCGATGAGAAGATTGGTGCCTGGCAGTATCTGATTGATCAGGACGACTATCTGGCCGAGTACGAAAGCCGCAGTGATTTTTACAAGGCCTCGCCCTTGATGGGCCTGCCCTTTGCGGTCAAGGACGTCATTGATACGGCTGGTATTCCCACCACAATGGGCTCGGCTATTCATCAGGATCGGATTCCGGATATGGATGCCTCCTGCGTTACCGCGATGAAAGCGGCAGGTGGCATTTTGATGGGCAAGACGGTCACGACCGAGTTTGCTTACTTTCAGGCTGGCAAGACGAATAACCCGCATGATGCCGAACGCACCCCCGGCGGTTCCTCCAGCGGCTCTGCCGCCGCCGTGGCCGATTTCATGGTGCCGGTTGCCTTTGGTACACAGACGGCGGCATCGGTCATACGGCCAGCGTCCTACTGTGGCTGCATTGGCTATGTAGGTAGCAAGAACGAGTTTTCCTTGCGCAATATTCAGCCGCTGGCTCAGTCTCTGGACTCCCTGGGCATACTCAGCAATGACGTGCTCGACACGCTCTTGCTGCGCAATATTCTGCTGCACAAACCCTTGACTCTGAGCACGCCGGGAGCGCAGGCGGCTTGTGTGTTCGGTGTTTTCTCTGGGCAGGCATTGGGTGAAGTTCAGGGCAAGATGCTGGAGACCGTGCAGGCATGCCAGCAGGATTTGTCGGAACAGGGGCATACGCTGGTGGATTTTCCCTTGCAGGACGCCGTTGTTGAATTGACGGCCTTGCATGCTCAGATCATGGCTTATGAAGTGGCCCGGAATCTGGTGTACGAGCAACAGCAGCATGAAACCTTGAGCGCCCATATGCAGTCCTTGATGAGTACGGGTCTGGCTTTTCCCTACAAGGAGTACATCGCTGCCTTGCAAAGAGCGGACACGCTCAAACAGGCAATGCTGCAGTGGTTTGCAGATAGTGGGGCGGATTTCATTCTGGCACCTGCGGCAGCCGGTGTTGCGCCTTATAAAACCGAAGGAACAGGGGCACCTTTCATGAGTCGTGCCTGGCAGTTGCTGGGTTTGCCGGTGGTGTCCCTGCCTTTGGGGTATTTCCAGAAGTTGCCTATGGGTTTGCAGTTGATTGGAAAGCCGCACCAGGATGATGTTTTGCTTTTACAGGCGCGTCAGTTGCAGCAGCGCTTTTTAAACAGCAGCTCAGTTCTTGCGGTGTAGTTTTCTTTTTTCTTTTAAGCGTCCTGTTTTTACAGGACGTTTTTTTGGGCCGCGTTTTTATAGTTTGGGCAGCAGGTACTTTTCAAAGAGCCATTTCAAACCATACAAGGCCCCGAAAATAATCGCGGCAATGGCCAGAAAATCTGCGCTGAAAACGCTTTGCTGTTTATGGGACAGCTCCATATAAACGTGCTCGTCAGCGGGACGGGCATAGGTCATGGGAATGGAGGTCTTGGGTAAAGTGGCCTGCAAGACGACATAGCTGCCATCGTCAGCCGCTTGCATCAGCAGCTCGTCCACCTGCGTGGGAGCCAGACCGTCGTGATGTCCTGGCTTGCACAACTGCCGGGTTCCCTGAGCCCAGTTGTCATTACTCTCGGGGCAGGAGGCCTGGATGCGGTAGCCATTGCTGAATTGAACCGTCAGCCACCCTTGGGCATGCGAGGCGGCGTCGCTGCTTACGGTTACGTCGGTGAGGCTGATGGTGGTCATGGTGCAAATCCCTTGGGCAGTGCAAGCGCATTCTTCAGTCTGCTTAAGGCAGGAGGTGAGTCTATATTTGACGCGGGCTATAGAAGGTTATTCTATAGAAGCCGGTATGGGAATACTGTTTCTGTATGGGCAGAATCAGCTTTATGTGAATTGCTTTTAATGTAAATCAATGCTCTTTTTCCATAAAAAAACAGCCCTGTAAAACAGGGCTGTTGATTGCGGAAAACCAGCGGGAATAAAGAAGGCTTAACTGGCGCTTGCCTTGCCCATGCTGACGGCCGGTTTGGCATCATGAGCCGGTTCGGTGTGGTAGCGGCGCAAAGGCTTGTTGGCGGTTTCGGGCATCAGCACAGTTACCCAGAAAAAGCACAGAACCGCGACCACCGTGACGTAAAACGCGGGAGCCAGATAGCTGCCTGTTTGCGCCGTCAGCCAGATAGCCAGGTAAGGTGCGGTGCCACCAAAAATTGCGAAGGTGATGTTGTAGCACATGCTCGAAGCGGTATAGCGCATGTCGGTCGGGAACATCTCCGAGAGCAGGGTGACGGCCACCACGCTGGCTGCCACCTGACCAATACCGATAATCAGCATGCCGAAAATGGCGGCCTCCAACGAAGCTCCCTTGCTGACGATCATATAGGCCGGAATGGTGAACAGCGCATGCCAGACAGCGGCAAATTGCATCATGCGACGGCGGCCCACCCGGTCCGAGATCACACCGGCAAGCGGGGTCAGGGCGGTGACAAACAGCAGGGCAACCATGTTCGCAGTCAGGGACTGGACGGAGGACAAGCCAATGACCGTGCGCAGGAAGGTGTTCATGTAGGTGGAGAAAATGTAGAAGGACAGGGCGTACAGCACGATAAAGCCGCCCAGCTTCACAATATTGGAACCCTCTGCCTTGAACACCTGGGACGCGCTGTAGCTGAGCTGGCCTTTTTTCTCCGCACGCATCTGCTGGAACTCGGGCGACTCGGCCAGATGATCCCGAATGAAGAAGGCCACAATGCCCATGGGAATGGCCAGCAGGAAGATGGTGCGCCAGCCCCAATCACCCATGGCCTCGGTACCGACAATGGCGGCCAGACCGGCGCTGATCCCGGCTGCCAGTGCAAACGCAAAGTACGTAGCACCGGACATGGCCCAGGCGTAGGAGTTGCGTTTGTTCATGGGGCTGTGTTCAACGGTGTAGATGGTGGCGCCCGTATATTCGCCACCGGCCGACAGCCCCTGAATACAGCGGATGATGATCAGCAGAACCGGAGCCCAGATGCCAATGCTTTCATAGGTTGGAATCAGACCGATGGCGGCGGTGGACCCGGACATCAGCAAGACGGTCAGGGCCAGAATCTTCTTGCGGCCAATGCGGTCGCCCAGCCTGCCAAAGTAGATGCCGCCCAGGGGGCGAACAATAAAGGACACCAGAAATACGGCAAAGGTGGCCAGCAGGCCCGCCATCTTGTCTTCCGAGGGGAAGAAGTTTTGTGCGATGTAGACGGCCATATAGCCGAACAAGGCAAAGTCAAACCATTCAACGATCGTACCGGCCGCTGAACCCATCATTACTTTCTTGATGTGACCCGTATCGGTATGTTCCGATTCGGCCACGGTGCTTTCCCTTTGCATACTTATGTCTCCTCAAGTATTGGGACTATCTGTTTTTTGAAATCAAACCCTGTGGGGGTAGCTGGTTTTTTTATTATTTCTACGTGTCTATCTTTTCTTGGTATTGGTTGAAAGCTCGGCTAGAGCATCGGCTGCAACAGGATGAGTTCCTCCTTTCCGTGGGGCTGGGCATCCGGTCCTGGCATGCTTGCAAAGCGCCATCCAGTGCGTGCTAGATAAGCTAATCCTCTGCAAATTGCTTGTCCATTCACTATTCGCGCACTATTATTGATCGCAATGTTATCAATCTAAAATATGAGCGAAACCATGATTCCCGCACGCCTGGATTTGCATCATCTGCGCGCCTTTAAAACGGTAGCCGAACAGTTGCATTTCAAGAAGGCGGCGGAGTTGCTGCACATCACGCAACCGGGCCTGACGCGCATCATCAAAAAGCTGGAAGATGATTTGCAGGTGGACCTGTTTGAACGCAGCACCCGCCAGGTCAAGCTCACAGCGGCAGGCTTTTTATTGCTGCAGGAAATCGAACAGGTTTTTGTGCATCTGGAGCGCGGTATCGAGCTGGCTCAGAAAGCCAAGTTTGGCGATATCGGACACCTGATCATTGCCTATAACGACTATGCGGTGCAGGACGTGCTGCCCAGAACGCTGGAGCACTTCAAGCAGCAGTATTCGAACATCACAACCGATTTGTTATATATGCCCACGCAGCAGCAAATACAGGGCTTGCAGCAGGGCAGTCTGGACCTGGGCTTTGGCTTTGCTTTCTCTGATGACCCCGAGGAACTGGGCGTGCTGTGGAAGCCGGTATGTCGTGATGATCCCATCGTTCTTTTACAGAGCGATCATCCTTTGGCAAAAGAAAAATCCATCCCCTTGGTGGAACTGGCCAATGAGCGCTTTGTGGTGGGTAGCAAGACGCATTGGCAGGTCTGGCGGCGCTATTTCTATTCTCTGTGTCGACATGCCGGTTTCCATCCCAATTCCGTACAGGAAGCCAGCACCATTACCGGCATCATGAGCATGGTGGCGGCCAATATCGGCATTGCCGTTTTGTCGCAGTCCTTGCGCAAGTACGTGCACCGTGATCTGGTGGCGATTGATCTGGACTTGTCGGGCCAGCATCCGCAGTCCTTCATCAACATCATGTGGCAGGAAAGCAATGCCAATCCCTGCGTGCCTTTATTCATCCAGACCATCTCGTCGGAGCTGATGGCAGCCAGTGCGTAAGGCTTGAGTATTTCTCATGGACCCTTGATGAGCGGTCATGATGCAAGGAGGGCGGTTTTGCTACATTGCAATTTTCAACCCTCTGCCCCTTGCTATGAGCACTTCCCAAATACAGTTTGGCCTTGATCATGTCATGGTGCGCGTCCTGGATCTGGAGCGATCCCTGGCGTTCTACCGCGATATTCTGGGCATGCATGTGGTGCGCCACACAGACTATGAGTCTGGCCGCTTTACCAATGTGTTTCTCAGCTTTGACCAAAGCACGCAGTCCAGTCTGGAGCTGACCTGGAACTGGGATCAAAAAGAGCCGTATGAAAAGGGCGGGGCCTTTGGTCATCTGGCCTTGATGGTCCAGGACGTGCATCAGGCGGTGCGTTATCTGGAGGAGCAGGGCGTCAGGATCAAGACGCCACCTAAACAGATGAATCACGGTAACCGCACGATTGCCTTTGTGTTTGACCCGGATGAGTACCTGATTGAACTGGTGGAGCCTTTGGCCTCGCCGACCTGATACTGGCCTTGGGCGTAGCGTTGACTGGCCCGCATTGAAGAGCAGAATAAAACAAAGACCATGCACCGTTGCGGTGATGGTCTTTGTTTGTTTTTGGAATGCGCCATATGAAGGCGCGTTCTGGCTTACAGCCCCAGCGAACTCCACATATCGTCCACTTTCTTCTTGGTGGACTCATCCATCTGGATAGGGGTACCCCATTCGCGCTGGGTTTCTCCGGGCCATTTATTGGTGGCATCCATGCCCATCTTGCCGCCCAGTCCCGAAACGGGCGAGGCAAAGTCCAGATAGTCGATAGGCGTGTTTTCCACCAGCACGGTATCGCGCACCGGGTCCATACGGGTGGTCATGGCCCAGATCACTTCTTTCCAGTCGCGCGTGTTCACATCCTCGTCCACCACCACGATGAACTTGGTGTACATGAACTGGCGCAAGATGCTCCAGACACCAAACATCACGCGCTTGGCGTGGCCTGCGTATTGCTTGCGTATGGACACCACGGCCAGGCGGTAGCTGCAGCCTTCGGGAGGCAGGTAGAAGTCCACAATTTCAGGCAATTGTTTACGCAGCAGGGGCACAAAGACTTCGTTCAGCGCAACGCCTAGAACGGCAGGTTCATCGGGCGGTTTGCCGGTGTAGGTGCTGTGGTAAATCGGGTTGCGGCGCATGGTGATGCGCTCGACAGTAAAGACCGGGAACCAGTCCTGCTCGTTGTAGTAGCCGGTGTGGTCGCCGTAAGGGCCTTCCAGTGCCATTTCGTAGCTGCTGTCGGCGGGCGGCTTCATGCCTTCGGGGACTTCGGGAGCCAGAGCATCCGGGTGATTGCTGGGCAGGATATGCCCTTCCAGGACAATCTCGGCCCAGGCGGGTACGGACAAGTCGCTACCCAGGGCGTTGGCCACTTCGGTGCGCGAGCCGCGCAGCAAACCGGCAAACTGGTATTCGGACAGACTATCGGGCACGGGGGTGACCGCACCCAGAATGGTGGCGGGGTCGGTGCCCAGGGCAACGGCAATCGGGAAGGGCTTGCCGGGGTTGGTCAGTGCATGATCGCGGAAGTCCAAGGCACCGCCACGGTGGGACAACCAGCGCATGATGAGCTTGTTACGGCCAATCAGCTGTTGACGGTAGATACCGAGGTTCTGACGCTTGGCGTGGGGGCCTTTGGTAATCACCAAGCCCCAGGTCAGCAAGGGGGCCACGTCGCCGGGCCAGCACAGTTGCAAGGGGATCTGGTTCAGGTCCACATCCTTGCCTTCCAGTACCACTTCCTGACACGCGGGAGAGCGGACATTCTTGGGGCTCATATCCCACAGGGCGGACTTGAGCATGGATACTTTGGACAGCGCATCACGCATCCCGGTGGGGGCTTGCGGCTCTTTCAGATTGGCCAGCAGCTCGCCAGTGTCGCGT
This sequence comes from Alcaligenes sp. Me129, assembly GCF_050487245.1. Taxonomy (NCBI): domain Bacteria; kingdom Pseudomonadati; phylum Pseudomonadota; class Betaproteobacteria; order Burkholderiales; family Alcaligenaceae; genus Alcaligenes; species Alcaligenes sp. Me129. Next base: position 221,503 of record NZ_JBKQGX010000005.1, on the reverse strand, counting down.
AATGCCGACACATCCTGTGCACCCATGCCCCAGGCGACGCGTTGCGGCGTGCCGAACAAATTGGCCAGGACAGGCATGGCGGCTTTGGAGCCTTGATGCTGGGCGTTTTCAAACAAAAGCGCCGGTCCACCGGCACGCAGTACCCGGTCACTGATTTCAGTCATTTCCAGCGAGGTGGAAACTGGCTGCGTAATCCGCTTCAGATCGCCCTTGGCTTCCAGCTGGGCAATAAAGTCTCTCAAGTCACGGTATTTCACAGAAGAACGGGGCTCCGCTTGCAGATATTTTTGGTTAAGACCTTGAACAGGTTCTAAGGTTAACATCGGGCAGTTAGCAATACTAAGGATGATCCCATGGGCTTCCAAGATATGGACTATGTACTTAGTCGCTCGGCCCGCACCCTGACGTATCGCATCGGTGAGTTTGTGCACGTGTGTGCCATGTACCTGGGCATTGCCGTACTGGTGACGATTGCAGCCTGTGTGGTTGTGCCGTCGATGCGCGCTCAGTTTAACCAGCTTTATACCGGTCTCGTGCAAACCCTGCGCCCCGAGGCGGTGAAATACGATGCGTACAGCCAGGCGGTCTGGCCAGCGGACAAGATACAGTCCAACCTGTCCGAAGAGGGCGAGGACTTGAGCCAGACAGAACAGCAGCAAGCTGTCTCTACTTATCAGGGCTTTATGAAGAACCTGCGTGCTTCGGTCACCGGGCAGCCCATTGCGGGCGTCACGGCGGCTCAGCAGCAGGCCTTGCGCAGCTATTTGGCGCGCAAGTACAAGATTGCCTATTCGGTGGCGGGGGCCTTGATCCACACCGCTTTTATTGTGGGCAAGGAAAAGAATCTGGACCCCCAACTGATTCTGGCGGTGATCGCCATTGAGTCACGCTACAACCCCTATGCGGAAAGTCATGTAGGTGCGCAGGGCCTGATGCAGGTGATGACCAAAGTCCATAAAGAGAAGTTCGATATCTATATGGAAGGGACGTTGGCCGTGCTGAGCCCCGAGGCAAATATTCGGGTGGGTGCGCAGATTCTGTCGGACTGTATTCGCCGCCGAGGGTCTATTGAAGGTGGCCTGGCCTGTTATGTGGGCGCAACCGGGCCTAGCGATGGCGGCTATGGCGCGAAGGTGCTGGCTGAACGTCGCCGTATTGCCTTGGCCTCGGGCATTCCGATCCGGGCACGCTAAGTGGTCTGAATGGAAAAAGAAATCGGGCCTTGCGGCCCGAAATACTTTACTGGAGTCGGGCTGCATTGCCCGGCAGACTGAAACGATGCCGGGTTTAGCGGCCCAGAAATTGTCTCAGACGACTGATCGCTTCTTGCAAGCGGTCCATGCCAGTGGCGTAGGACAGGCGCAAGGTGTAAGGCGCGTGGGCCGTACCAAAGTCCCGGCCCGGCACAGCGGCCACTCCGGCCTCGTGCAGCAGTTGCTGCGAGAAGGCATCGCTGTCCTGACTGTACTCACGAATATCCGTATAAATATAGAAAGCGCCATCCGGGCGCACGGGTACGCGCAGGCCCAGACGCTCCAGCTCGGGCAGCAGATAATCACGACGCTGTTTGAAGGCCAGCCGACGCTCTTCATAAATCGCCATGGTTTCAGGCTCGAAGCAGGCCAGGGCGGCATGTTGGGCCAGGGAGGGAGCGCAAATTGCCAGACTGGCAGCCATGCGCTCGCAGGCTTCTGTCATCCAGGTGGGCAGGATCAACCAGCCCAGACGCCAGCCCGTCATGTGGAAGTACTTGGAAAAGCTATTGATAACAATAATGTCCTGATCCAGGGTCAGGGCGCTGAGCGGTGCTTCTTCATAAAACAGACCCAGATAAATCTCGTCCATGATGATGAAGCCATCACGGGCGCGCACTTCCTTGATCAGTTCTTGCAGGGCAGGGCGGGAAATCGTTGCGCCAGTGGGATTGTTGGGCGACGCAATCAGAACGCCGCGGGTCTTGGGACCCCAGTGCTCGCGAATATGCTGGGCACTTAGCTGAAAGCGCTCCTCCGCCGAGGCCGGGATCAGGCGGGCCGTACCACCGGCTGCCATGATGAAGTTCTGGTTGGCCGGGTAGGACGGATCGGGCATCAGCACTTCGTCACCAGGATTGATCAGAGCCAGCGTAGCCAGAGACAGGGCACCGGATGCGCCGGCCGTGACCACAATACGCGAAGGGTCGACACGGGCCTGGAACTGCTGCTCGTAATACAGGGCGATGCGTTCACGTAAAGCCGTCAGACCGGCAGGGGCGGTGTACTGACTCAAGCCTTGATTACTGGCCTGATGCAGCGCATCGACCACGGCGTGCGGGGCGGTGAAGTCCGGTTCGCCTATGCCCAGGCTGATAATGTCGCGGCCTGTGGCCTTCAGGGCATTAGCCTGTTTGAAGAGTTCAACAGCATGAAAAGGAAGAACATGTTCGGTACGACTGGCGAGGCGGGACATACGGCAAATCTCGGGTAAAAAGTGTATTGTAGGACCTTGCTCAAAAGGGCGTCAGGTGGCTGTGGCATGTGCGTGTGCCCTGTAGGGGTACAAACCGTCGGGCCAGTGAGACTCAAGTTTAGGTTTGTTGCAGGAAAAGTCTATGGTTTCTTCGTCGCGGCGTGCATTTTTGATGGGGCGTCGTCCTCCCCAAACAGCGTGGCAGACATTTTGTTCACGTCTGAAAGCTCGGGTTCAAGGTGAGTGGTCAGAACTCAGTTCGGAACCGGATCACGAGCAGGCTCGTCTGGAGCCTGCCTCCAGCGCGGATGTCCATATGGTGTTGACGCTGGCCGCCGAGTACGGTGTGACGGTGTGTCTGGAAGGTGTGCCGCAGGCCAGTGAAACCGATGGTCCCTTGATTGTTCTTGCACCGGGCCGACAGATGGCCCGCTGCGACCGTCTGGAGCCCAACTCCAATCGCTGGTTTGTTCAGCCTGGCTGTCTGCTGGGTGAAATGGAAGCCAAAGGTTTTCAAGGACTGGCCAATGCGCCTGCCGGGATGACCGTGGCCGCCTGGCTGGCGGATCGACGCCAGCATGATTGGCCCACAGGTCGCACTGCCTTGTCGGGCGTGTTGCATTGCTCGGTCATTCTGGCTGACAACACGCAGGCAGCCTTGGGTCCCTTTGGTCAGGAAAACCGCAACCCGCTTGATAGCCTGCGCATGCAGCAGTTGATTCCGGCCCTGTTCCAATTGATGGGCGAATCCGAAACCCAAGCCTTGAGACAGGAACAATGGCCTTGCCGCTATAGGCTGGATGCGCTGGAGCCGGTTGAAGGCGGGGGCATCAATCTGGCTCATCTGATGCTGGGCCACGGCGGTGATTTGGCCTGGGTGGAATGGCTGGTGCTGGATGATGCCGTTTTAAGCGGCTCGGACCCGCAAGATTGGTCCTGGCCGAATCAGGAGCAGTCCTGGCAAGCTCAGGATGTGGATAGCCGCATCAAAGCCCTGTTTGATCCAGCGGACCGATTTTCCTATCCGGGCCAGACGCTGTAAGTTTGTCCAGGCCTGCGCTTGACCCATGTTGTAACTCAAGGGCTAGAATGGTCCTTGCTTTGGCCTTGAGGGCCAGGCAAGGTGACTGGGGTTTCGGAGACAAGAACAGCATTCAGCGTATCAAGCCACGCGCTTGTTTGAATTCACGCTGACAGGCAATGGCAGCGCTCTGGCGATCCCGGTCCGTTTTGAATGGATTTTTGGGTAGGTATAAGCATGGACGCCAATTTTCGGAAAGCAGCCCTGGAATATCACGAGCAGGGCAGACCCGGAAAGTTATCGGTCACGCCGACCAAGCAACTCTCCAACCAGCGCGATCTGGCACTGGCCTATTCGCCTGGGGTTGCGGCCGCTTGCGAGGAGATCGTCAACGACCCGCAAAATGCCTTTCGCTACACCGGTCGGGGCAATCTGGTTGGGGTGATTTCCAACGGCACCGCTGTGTTGGGCCTGGGCAATATTGGCGCGCTGGCTTCCAAGCCGGTCATGGAAGGCAAGGCCGTGCTGTTCAAGAGTTTTGCGGGTCTGGATGTCTTTGATATCGAGATCAATGAAACCGACCCGGACAAGCTGGTGGACATTATTGCGGGTCTGGAGCCGACCTTTGGCGGCATCAATCTGGAAGACATCAAAGCACCCGAGTGTTTCGAGGTGGAGCGCAAGCTGCGCCAGCGCATGAGCATTCCTGTTTTCCACGACGACCAGCATGGCACCGCCATTTGTGTGACGGCCGCTTTTCTGAATGGCCTGAGCGTGGTGGAAAAAGACATCAAGCAGGTCAAGGTGGTGACTTCGGGGGCTGGTGCGGCCGCGCTGGCTTGCCTGGACCTGATGATTGATATGGGGCTGCCGCTGGAAAATGTCTGGGTTACTGATATTGATGGCGTGCTGTATGAAGGTCGTCCCGGCAATCCCGTACCCGAGCTGGCCCGCTTTGCCAAGCAGACCGACGCCCGCAGCCTGAGTGATGTGATTGATGGGGCCGATGTGTTTCTGGGCTTGTCCGCTGGTGGCGTGCTCAAGCCCGAGATGCTGAAGAAAATGGCTCCCCGGCCGCTGATTCTGGCCTTGGCCAATCCCAATCCCGAGATCCTGCCTGAAGATGCCCACGCCGTGCGTGATGATGTCGTCATGGCAACCGGCCGTTCGGATTACCCGAACCAGGTCAATAATGTGCTGTGCTTCCCTTATATCTTCCGTGGTGCGCTGGATGTGGGAGCCACCACGATCACGCGCGGCATGGAGAAAGCCGCTGTGCTGGCTATTTGTCAGCTGGCGCGTGAAGAGCAGGATGAAGGCGTAGCCGCTGCTTATGGTCTGGAAGAGGTTTCTTTTGGCCCATCCTTCTTTATTCCCCGTCCGTTCGATTCACGCCTGATCGTGCGCATTGCGCCTGCCGTTGCCAAGGCGGCGATGGACGAGGGCGTGGCGACGCGTCCGATAGCGGATTTGAAGAGCTATATCTATCAGCTGCGTCAGTTCGTCTACAAGTCCGGCTCCTTCATGAAGCCCATCTATTCGCTGGCCCGTGGCCTGGTGCAGGACGGCGCCAAGTCCCGTGTGGTCTTTACCGAGGGCGAGGACGAGCGTGTATTGCGCGCCGTGCAGATTATTGTGGATGAGGGTTTGGCCAGCCCGATTCTGGTGGGGCGTCCGGCTGTCCTGCAGCAGCGTATTGAACGCTATGGCCTGCGTCTGCGCTTGGGCATTGATGTGGAAGTGACCAACCCCGAGCAGGATGATCGTTTCCACCGTTACTGGACCAGCTACTGGGAAATCATGTCCCGTCGCGGTATCAGTAAAGAGATGGCGCGTGTGGAAATGCGTCGTCGCCCAACCTTGATCGGCGCCATGATGCTGCATCTGGGTGATGCTGATGGCATGATTTGCGGTACGGTGGGCCGTTACGAGAACCATCTGGAGCTGGTCGATCAGGTGATTGGCAAGGCACCCGGCGTGGAAACGTATGCGGCCATGAATATTCTGCTGCTTAGCGAGCGTACCGTGGCCTTGACGGACACGCACGTGAACCACGATCCCGATGCAGATCAGGTAGCTGAAATCACCTTGGCGGCAGCTCGCAAGATGCGTCAGTTCAATATCGAACCCAAGGTGGCCTTGCTGTCCAGCTCCAACTTCGGCACCAATGATTCGCCTGCCGCCGTCACCATGCGGGGTGCGCTGGAGCGTGTGCGCAAGCTGGCCCCCAGTCTGGAGGTGGACGGGGAAATGCACGGCGATTGCGCGCTGGATGAAAAGGCCCGCCATCAAATCCTGCCCACCTCGGCCCTGACTGGCGAGGCGAACTTGCTGGTGTGCCCGAACGTGGAGGCAGGCAATATTGCCTACAACCTGCTCAAGACGGCTGCCGGTGGTAACGTGGCAATCGGCCCCTTCCTGTTGGGGGCACGAGCACCGGTTCACATCATGACGTCCACTTCTTCGGTGCGCCGTATCGTCAATATGACGGCGGTCACGGTAGTGGATGCCAACGTCGCTACTGAAGGCTGATACCTACCATGATCCAGCGCTCTCCCGCTCCTGTGGCATTGGTCCTGAATGGGGGCGGGGCGCGCGGCGCGTATCAGGCCGGGGTGCTGGCCGGTTTGCTGGAGCTGCTGGACCCTGATCGCAACCCTCAGTTTCGCAATCCCTTCGATATTATTTGTGGCTCTTCGGCAGGCTCCATCAACGCTGCCGGATTGGCGTGTCGCGCCGACAGGCCTCATGAGGCTGTAGACCATATACAACAGCTGTGGGGCTCGTTGCGCACCAACGATATCTTTCATGCTGACCCTTTGCAGTTGCTGGCGACCAGTGTGCACTGGGTGGCCACGCTGGCCTTGGGCTGGCTGGCGCCGCGTCTGCGTGACCATGTGCCGCACTCCATGCTGGATAATTCGCCCCTGCGCGACCTGCTGGAAGAGAGCCTGGACTTCGACCGTTTGCAGCGCAATCTGGCCCAGCAGCATGTGGGCGCGCTGGCGATTACGGCAGCGGCCTACACCACTGGTGAGCACCTGACTTTTTATCAGTCTGACGAGCGTATTCGCCCCTGGACGCGCAATCTGCGCCGTGCCATCCCCGGTGTCATCGGGGTGGACCACCTGATGGCTTCCAGCGCCATTCCCTTCATGTTTCCGGCTCAGTCTCTGCAAGTGGGCAAGCAAACCCAGTGGTGCGGGGACGGGACGATGCGTCAGTTGGCACCCATCAGTCCGGCCATTCATCTGGGAGCGCACAAGGTGCTGATTGTGGGTACCGGATACGCCGACAACACCTATCACGAACAGGAATCCAAGGATCCGCCATACCCCTCTTTGGCGCAGATCAGTGGCTATGCTTTATCCAACATATTCCTCGATAGTGTGTCAACGGATATTGAGCGTATGGAACGCATCAATACATTGCTTGCCTATATGCCTGCAAATGTATTACAAAGCCAATCGCTGCGTCCTGTCAGCACGTTTGCCATCACCCCCAGCCGCTCGCTGGATGAAATTGCCACTCGGCATATTCATCAGATGCCAACTGCTGCACGTACCCTATTTCGAGTACTTGGTGTATCTTCAAAGTCCGGTCCGACCACAGGCGGTGCATTAATTTCATATTTGTTATTCGAGTCCGGCTACACCCAAGAGCTGATCGAGTTAGGAAAGACCGATACCATGAGTCGTAGTGAAGAAGTGTTAGCGTTTTTTAAGGAAGCGTCCTGATGAGCCAATCCCTGACTTTGCAAGAAGCTTTGCAACAAGGCGGTGTGCTCGACGCAACGGGCCTGACGGCTGCTGATTTTCTGGAGCAGGCACAGGACCAGGGGCTTACCGCCCTGGAAGTAAGTTGCGATCGTGCGCGCAATCGTTCCGCTGTGCTGCGAGCAGTCGCCAAGGCTGTCGATTACCCTGAATTTTTTGGTGGCAATCTGGATGCGCTCTACGATTGCCTGTGTGACACCGTGCTGGATCAGAAAGCAGGCCTGGCCCTGTGGCTGGACAATCTGCACAGTGGTGATCCTGCATTGGAAAAAGACGCCCAGGCTATTTTGGGCGTGTGTGAAGATGTGCATGCCTGGGCCTCGAATAACGAGCGCCGTTTTGTATGTGTCGTTCTGCACGCTGGCAAGCATCCTGACCCTGAACCGGGTGAGACCCCTGCTTCCTACTCCAGCCAGGACGAAGAATAAGCCTTATTCCCAGCCTTGCAAGGCGCTGATCGCTGCTGTCAGCGCCAAGGCGGCGGTTTCGGTTCGCAGCACGCGGTGCCCGAAACGAATCGCCTGAGCCTGGGCACCCAGTGCCACCTTCTGCTCTTCGGGCGACCACCCGCCTTCGGGGCCAATCAAGATAGTCATGGCCTGATCTTGCGGTCCAATGGCCTGCGCCAATTGCTGGGGCGCATCGGGATCACAGAACAGATGCAGGCCAGTTTCCGCCTCGCGGAAATATTCGGCCAATGTCAGCGGCGCTGACAGTTCCATCAAGCGGTTGCGACCACACTGCTCGCTGGCCGACTCAATCACTCTTTGCCAATGGCCCATACGCTTGGCCTGCCGCTCCGCGTTCAGTTGCAGCACGCTACGTTGCGCGCGAATCGGCACAAAGCGGCTGACGCCCATTTCCACGGCTTTTTCAATAATCCAGTCCATCTTGTCGCTGGAGGCAATGCCTTGCAGCACCGTTATGCGACCGGCCAGCTCGCGGACAGGTGTTTGGGCATCGCCCAGGCTGGCAAAGCCCTTTTTGCCATCAATGCGCAAGGTGGCGGGATACTGGGTTCCGCGCCCGTCAAACAGGACAATGTCCTGACCGTCCTTCAAACGCAGCACCCGGATAGCGTGATGCGCCAGAGCCTCGGGCAGGGCGATCTCGGTCTGGGCCGTCAAGTCCAGGGGGTGGTAGAAACGGGGAGCTGCCATATCAAGACACCATCAAGCATAAAAAACCGCACAAGCATACCGTACCCAGGCTTCGGGGAGAAAGCGCAAGGCCCCAGCTCAAGTGGGGGCGATTTAGCGCCAGCAATGCTAAAATAGCGCGTTTTATAAACTAATCAGGGCCGTGAGCCGTCCGCCTGTCGGAATTGTCGCGCCGCCGCCCCAATGAGCTTCTAATGGATATTGCGTCAGCCTCTGATAAAACCCTAGCCAATGCCATCCGTGCCTTGTCTATGGATGCCGTGCAACAAGCTAATTCGGGCCACCCCGGTGCGCCCATGGGCATGGCCGATATCGCCCAGGTTCTCTGGACCCGGCACCTGAAACACAACCCTGCCGACCCTGCCTGGTTTGATCGCGACCGTTTTGTGTTGTCAAACGGCCACGGTTCCATGCTGATCTACGCTTTGTTGCACCTTAGTGGCTACGACCTGCCCATGGACGAGCTGCGCAACTTCCGTCAGATGCATTCACGCACTCCCGGCCACCCTGAAGTGGGTATTACCGCGGGCGTGGAAACCACCACAGGTCCTTTGGGCCAGGGTTTGGGCAATGCTGTTGGCTTCGCATTGGCTGAAGCCTTGTTGGCGCGCGAGTTCAACCGCGAAGGCCACGATGTGGTCGACCACCTGACCTGGGTTTTCGCTGGCGACGGCTGTTTGATGGAAGGTATCTCGCACGAGGCTTGCTCCTTGGCCGGTACCTGGAAACTGTCCAAGCTGGTCGTGATGTACGACGACAACGGCATCTCCATCGACGGTAAGGTCGAGAACTGGTTTGGTGACGATACGCCCGCCCGTTTTGAAAGCTACGGCTGGAACGTGATACGCGCGGTTGACGGCCACGATGCCGCTTCGATCAATAGCGCGATTGAACAGGCTCGCCGCAACGCGAAAGAGGGCACGGGTCCTACCCTGATTTGCTGCCGTACCGTGATCGGCAAGGGTGCTCCTAACGCCGCCGGTTCCGAGAAGGTTCACGGTGCTCCACTGGGCGCTGATGAAATTGCCGCCACCCGTGCAGCACTGGACTGGAACCACGGACCGTTTGAAATTCCTCAGGAAGTCTACCAAGGTTGGGATTGCCGCGAAAAAGGCGGCGCCCAGCAAGCGGAATGGCAAAAGCGCTTTGACGCTTACAGCCAGGCTTACCCTGAACTGGCCGCAGAACTGGCTCGCCGTCTGAAAGGCGAGCTGCCTGCCGACTACAGCGCCAAAGTACAGGCCTTTATTGAAGAAACCGCTCAGAAAGCCGAAACCATTGCGTCGCGTAAAGCCTCGCAATTGGCCATTAGCGCTTTGGTCAATGTGCTGCCAGAAATGCTGGGTGGCTCGGCTGACCTGACCGGGTCGAACTTCACCGATTGGAAGGGTGCCGAAGCCGTACGTGCCCACGCCGACGGTGTGCATTTCGGTCGCCACATCAACTACGGTGTACGTGAATTCGGTATGGCCGCCATCATGAATGGTCTGGCTCTGCACGGTGGTTACCTGCCTTTTGGCGGCACCTTCCTGACTTTCTCCGACTACTCGCGCAACGCCATCCGTATGGCTGCCTTGATGAAGCAGCGTGTTGTGCACGTATTCACCCACGACTCCATCGGTCTGGGCGAAGACGGTCCGACACACCAGTCCATCGAGCACGCCAACAGCCTGCGTTTGATCCCCAACCTGCATGTCTGGCGTCCTTGCGACACCACGGAAACGGCGGTGGCCTGGGCTTGCTCGGTCGAGCGTCCTACCAGCATCGGTATGGACGTACAGGACGGTGGTCCTAGCGCCTTGCTCTTGTCGCGCCAGAATCTGCCTTTCGTCGAGCGCGATGCGCAAACCATCCAGAACATCCGTCGTGGTGGCTACGTGCTGCGTGATGCGCAAGATGCGCGCGCCATCATCATGGCAACCGGCTCCGAAGTGGGTTTGGCGCTGCAAGCACAGGAGCAACTGGCTCAGCAAGGTATTGCGACTCGTGTGGTGTCCATGCCTTGTACCAACCTGTTCGACGCGCAGGACAAGCAGTGGCGTGACCAGGTCCTGACACCCGGCATCCCGCGTGTTGCGGTTGAAGCCGGTACCACAGGTCTGTGGTTCAAGTACGTGGGCCTGGAAGGCGCTGTAGTGGGTATCGATACCTACGGCGAATCCGCCCCGGCTGGCGTCCTGTTCAAGCATTTTGGTCTGACAGCAGAGAAGGTCGCTGCGGCCGTTCAAGAAATTTTGTAATTGGAGTCTGACATGACGATTCGCGTCGCAATCAATGGTTATGGTCGTATCGGCCGCATGATCTTGCGTGCCCACTACGAGTACGGCAAAAAACACGATATCGAGATCGTGGCCATCAACGCCTCGGGCGGTGCCGAGATCAACGAACACCTGACTCGCTATGACTCCGTGCATGGCCGTTTCAACGCTGATGTGTCGCTGGATGGCGATCATCTGGTGGTCAACGGCGACCGTATCCGCCTGCTGAGCCAGCGCGATGCGCTGACCCTGCCTTGGGCTGAGCTGGGTGTGGACGTAGTGCTGGAATGTACCGGCGCTTTCACCACCAAGGAAAAGGCTGGTGAGCACATTCAAGCCGGTGCCAAGAAAGTCATCATCTCGGCCCCCGGTGGCAAGGATGTGGACGCCACGATCGTGTACGGCGTGAACCACGACATTCTGAAGAGCACCGATACCGTTATCTCCAACGCATCGTGCACCACCAACTGTCTGGCTCCCCTGGTTGCTCCCTTGCACAAGGAACTGGGTGTGGTTAGCGGTTTGATGACCACCATCCACGCTTACACCAACGACCAGGTCCTGACCGACGTGCGTCACAAGGACATGCGCCGTGCCCGTTCGGCCACCAGCAGCATGATCCCCACCAAGACCGGCGCAGCGGCTGCCGTGGGTCTGGTGCTGCCAGAGCTGAATGGCAAGCTGGACGGTTACGCCGTGCGCGTTCCCACCATCAACGTGTCCATGGTTGACCTGACTTTCGTGGCCAGCCGCAACACCAGCGTTGAAGAGGTGAATGGCATTCTGAAAGCCGCTTCGGAAGGCGCCATGAAGGGCATTCTGGATTACTGCACCGAACCTCTGGTTTCCATCGACTTCAACCACACCACCGCTTCCAGCACGGTTGATTCCCTGCTGACCAAAGTGACTGGCGGCAATATGGTCAAAGTGGCTGCCTGGTACGACAACGAATGGGCTTTCTCCATTCGTATGCTTGATAGCACCATCGCACTGATGTCGGCCAAGTAAGATCTGAATAGCAGGGGCGGGATTTCCCGCCCCTGTCACGTTAATTCCCAGAACAAAAAATCATGTCTACAAGCATCAAGACCTTGTCTGCGCTGGCCGAAACGGACGCGCTGCGAGGCAAGCGGGTATTTATCCGCTCTGATCTGAATGTCCCCCTGCAAGACGGACGTATTACCGAAGATACGCGCGTACGTGCCTCGGTGCCTGCCATTCGCATGGCGCTGGATGCCGGCGCTGCGGTGATGGTCACGTCTCACCTGGGTCGCCCTAAAGAAGGCGAGTGCCAGCCTGTGGATTCGCTGGAGCCCGTGGTGCAACGTTTGTCCGAGTTGCTGGGCATGCCCGTTGAGCTGCGTCGCAATTGGCTGGATGGCGTGCAAGTGTCGCCCGGTCAGGTGGTCTTGCTGGAGAACTGCCGCTGCAATGTGGGTGAGAAGAAGAACGATCCCGAGTTGGCTCGCAAAATGGCAGCCTTGTGTGACGTTTACGTAAACGACGCCTTCGGTACGGCTCACCGTGCTGAAGCGACTACCGAAGGTATCGCCCGCTTTGCTCCCGTGGCTTGTGCCGGTCCTTTGCTGGAAGCCGAGTTGAAGGCCTTGGGCCGTGCCCTGAACCAGCCTGCCCGTCCTCTGGTCGCGATTGTGGGTGGTGCCAAGGTGTCCACCAAACTGTCCATCCTGCGCGCTTTGGCTGAAAAGGTTGACCAACTGGTGGTCGGTGGCGGCATTGCCAATACCTTCATGATGGCTAGTGGCCTGTCCGTGGGCAAATCCCTGGTGGAAGAAAGCCAGTTGGAAGAAGCCCGTGAAGTGATCCGCATCATGAAAGAGCGCGGTGCCGAGGTGCCTATCCCTGTGGATGTGGTGTGTGCCAAGTCCTTTGCCGCTGATGCAGCGGCTGAAATCAAGGCTGCTGATCAGGTTCAGGACGATGACATGATTCTGGACGTGGGCCCGCAAACGGCTCAGCAGATCGCTGACATCATTGCCAAAGCCGGCACTGTGGTCTGGAACGGCCCTCTGGGCGTGTTCGAGTTTCCGGCGTTCGCACAAGGCACCGAAACCCTGTCGCGCGCGATTGCAGGCTCCAAGGCCTTCTCGATTGCGGGCGGTGGCGACACCCTGGCAGCGATTGCCCAGTTCAACATCGGCGAAGATGTTGACTACATCTCCACCGGCGGCGGTGCATTCCTGGAATTCCTGGAAGGCAAGCGTTTGCCAGCCGTGGCTGCGTTGGAAGACAAGGCTTAAGCCAGTCTTTGCTTCGTAAGAAAAAGCCAGTCAACGAACGTTGGCTGGCTTTTTTGTTTTTTGCCTACTTGGATAGCTCAATCTCGACCATCATTCCAAATCCCTCTTTATAGTCCTCGTGCTCTAACCAGTCTTCAGGTGTGGTCGGTGAGGGGAGGGGGGAGCTATCACCGAAGCAGTGTGCCTTAACCGCTTCTTGGGCAGCCCGAGCAAGATCCTGTAATTCATCAGCTGCTGTAAAACAGCCTGGGAAGTCGGGGAAGCGCCCGCCATAGGCGCTATGTTCATCCTTGTGCACGTGGAGTGGATAGAGCATGGGCTGCGCTTTACGCCCCATCTTTAATCAACTGTGCATACCCCTGTAGGGCGTCGGGCCAGTCCAGCTGAAAGCCGCTGTCCAGCAGTCGCTGGTTGCTCAGGCGTTTACCCCCTTCGTTGGACTGACGCCGTTCGGGGTGGGCTACTTCCAGCAGATCCGCCAGTCCGTCGTAAAGCTCAGTAATCCGGTAAGGGCGGCTGTCCGTACCTATATAGCAAGGGAAGGGCGCGGGAGTGCGCAGCAGGTGCCAGCAGGCACGCGCAGCGTCTTCAATATGCAGGCGGTTGGCCCAGTGCTCCGGGTCGTCCGGCACGGTGGCACGGCCTTCACGCAGGCGGTCCAGCAATTGGGTACGACCTGGACCGTACAAGCCGCTGGGGCGGATGACGACGGCTTGGGCCGGGATGCGGTGGTGCAGCAGTTGCTCGGCCTCCAGCAGTACCTTGCCATTGAATTGCGTGGGTTCGGTGGGCGAGTTCTCGTCCACCCATTCAGTGCTCGGCCCGTAGACGGCGCTGGACGATACAAAGACAAAGCGTTTCAGGGCTTTCAGGTCCAGCTCGTTGAGCAGGTTTTCCAGACCGTGCAGAAATACCCGCTCATAAGCAGCCTGGCTACGCTGGTCGGGAGAGACGGCGTAAAGTACGTGGGTGATTTTACGGTGCTTCAGGCGCAGGGAGGTGGGCTCGCTCAAATCAGCTTCCACCCATTCGATCCCGCTGTGATCGTCCAGGGGAACATGACGGCGCAGGCCGATCACCGGCCATTCGTGATGGCGGGCCAGCATCCCGGTGCGGGTGCCCAGATCGCCAGCGCCCGCTAAGAGCAAAGTACGTTGTCGAGAGTCCAAAGCAGCAGGTCCTTGAGTAGAATGATCTCGAGCAAAGCTCGATTGGCTGAGATAACAATAGCATTGGAGGCGGTCATGGAGTGTCGCAATTGGATTGACGGACAGCAACTTGGCGCGGAGGGCGGTGGTTTGCTACCGGTTATCGACCCCTCCACAGGCGAGACCTTCGCCCGCCTGGCGCAATCGTCCGAGGTGGATATTGATTGGGCCGTACAGGCCGCCCGACGTGCCAGCCAGGGGCCGTGGAGCCGTCTGACGGCCGCCCAACGCAGCCAGTTATTGTTGCGTTGCGCTCGAACTCTGTCTGATGCCCGAGAGGAGCTGGCGCGGCTGGAGTCTCGTGATACCGGCAAGCCTTTGCGTCAGGCCCAGTCTGATGCTGCTGCCATTGTCCGCTATTTTGAGTTCTATGCGGGCGCGGTGGACAAGCTGCATGGTCAAACTATCCCGCTGGGCTGGGAGATGACGGCGTTCACCTTGCGTGAACCCTTGGGCGTTACCGCGCACATCATCCCCTGGAATTACCCCTTGCAGATCTTCGGGCGCAGCGTAGCCGCGTCCCTGGCTGCGGGTAATACCTGCGTGGTGAAACCGGCAGAGGATGCCAGCCTGTCCTTGCTGCGCGTAGCCGAGTTGTTGCACGAAGCGGGTTTGCCAGCGGGAGTGCTGAATATCTGCACGGGGCTGGGTAGTGAAGCCGGGCAGGCTCTGTCTGCTCATCCGGATATCAATCACATTTCCTTTACTGGCTCTCCCGGCACAGGCCGTCAGGTGGCCTTGCAAGCAGCGCAGAATTTTGTGCCGGTCACCTTGGAGCTGGGCGGCAAGTCTCCACAAATCGTGTTCTCGGATGCGGATCTGGATGCCGCTTTGCCGGTCGTGGTCAATGCGATTGTGCAGAACGCAGGGCAGACCTGCTCGGCAGGGAGTCGAGTGCTGATTCAGCGCGCTATTTATGGCGACTTTACCGAGCGTCTGGCCGAAGCCTTCAAGGCGCTGCTGACCGGGGCGGCCAGCGACAATCTGGATTGCGGTCCCCTGATCAGCGCGCAGCAGCAAGCGCGGGTGCGTTCCTATCTGGAAAATCTGGACCAGGATGGCATTGTGGTGCTGGCGCAAGGCAAGCTGGACTCCAAGGCCCCGGCAGGCGGCTTTTACCAAGTGCCGGTTTTATTGGGCCATGTGCCTGTTGAGCATCGTCTGGCCCAGGAGGAAATTTTCGGTCCTGTTCTGGTGGCCCAGCCCTTCGGTACAGAGGAAGAAGCCATCGCCATGGCCAATGGCACGCCTTACAGTCTGGTGGCCGGGGTCTGGACCCGCGACGGGGCTCGTCAAGTGCGTATGGCCCGGCAACTGCGAGCCGGGCAGGTCTTTGTGAATAATTACGGTGCGGCAGGTGGGGTGGAACTGCCTTTTGGTGGAACCGGCCAGTCCGGCATAGGCCGCGAGAAGGGCTTTGAAGCCTTGTACGCCCTGACTTCCCTGAAAACGGTTGCGCTACGTCATGCGGCCAGCTGATCGTAGGGGCATTTAGGGGTTAGCGCGGCTGTGGCGGTTCCGGTTTTCTGGCAGCATGGCAGCTGAACGCTAAACAGGTTTCACCGATGGCGGCGCAATGCCGCCATTTCTATATAAAAAGCAGAAGGAGACAAACATGCGATTGCAAGACAAAGTGGCTATCGTGACGGGCGGTGCATCGGGTTTTGGCCTGGGCATTGCACAGCGCTTTGCACGCGAAGGAGCGCGTGTACTGATTGCCGACCTGAATGCAGAGCAAGGGCAGGCCGCAGCGGCCCAGATTCAGGCACAGGGTGGTCAGGCCATTTTTGCCGCTTGCGATGTCTCGCAAGGGGACGAAGTTCATGCCCTGTTGGATATTGCCCTGCGCGAATGCGGTGGGCTGCATATTGTGGTGAACAATGCGGGCACCACGCATCGCAATAAACCGTTGCTGGAGGTCAGCGAAAGCGAGTTCGATCTGGTCTATGCCGTCAACGTGAAAAGCATTTACTGGACCGCCAAACACTTTGTGCCGTATCTGCGCGCCCAGGGCTCGGGTTCTTTCATCAATATTGCGTCTACCGCCGCCTTGCGTCCGCGCCCCGGACTGGTCTGGTACAACGGCACCAAGGGCGCGGTGGTAACGATCAGCAAGGGTATGGCGGCCGAGTTGGGGCCGGATAATATCCGGGTGAATTGTATTAATCCGGTGATTGGTGACACGGCGTTGCTGGAACAGTTCATGGGCATGCCCGATACGCCGGAAAACCGCAGCCGTTTCTTGGCGGGAATTCCGCTGGGACGTTTTTGCACACCCAAGGACGTGGCAGCGGCAGCGCTGTATCTGGCCTCGGACGAGGCCGAGTTCATTACAGGCACTTGCATCGAAGTAGACGGCGGCCGTTGTATTTAAGCCCCACTGCGATTCGTTACAATCGTGCTATTGGCAGGCCCGTTCAGGGCCTGTAGTTTATTTCGCTTCCAAGGAAAAGCATGACATTCAATCGACAGTCTCCCCGCGAGCATCCGGATCAATTGCGTATCGGCTTGGTGTCGGTTTCAGATCGCGCCTCCAGCGGACAGTACCAGGATCAAGGCATACCGGCGCTGCGCAGCTGGCTGGACTCCGCCTTGACGGTAGCGCCTGCCTATCTGGAACGGCTGATTCCCGACGAGCGTGCCCAGATTACCGACACCCTGGTCGACTTGGTGGAAGCGGGTTGCGACCTGATTTTGACTACCGGTGGCACTGGTCCGGCGCGTCGCGACGTGACGCCGGAGGCCACTCTGGACGCTGGAACGCGCGAAATGCCCGGTTTCGGTGAACAGATGCGTCAAATCAGTTTAAAATTCGTACCAACAGCGATTTTGTCGCGGCAAGTTGCGGTCATCCGAGAAATTCAGGACCACGCTGCTCTGATTATCAATCTGCCTGGGCAGCCCAAAGCCATTCAGGAAACTCTGGAAGGATTACGGGATTCAGAAACCGGACAAGTATTGGTGCCGGGTATTTTTGCAGCAGTCCCGTATTGCATCGACCTGATTGGTGGACCTTACGCACAAACTCACGAGCATGTGGTCAATGCGTTCCGCCCCAAGTCGGCGCGTCGGACCGCCAGTTAATACGCTTACAAACAATCGGCTGTGCACGGAACCGTGCCCGGCCAAGTTTTTCAATTATTTTAGTCTTCAGGAGGTCTTCTCATGGCCCTAGTTTCCATGCGCCAGCTGCTCGATCACGCGGCCGAGCACGGTTATGGTATTCCAGCGTTCAACGTCAATAACCTGGAGCAGGTCCAGGCCATTATGGAAGCCGCCTCGGAGACGGATAGCCCCGTCATCATGCAGGCATCGGCCGGCGCCCGTAAATACGCAGGCGAAGCGTTTCTGCGTCACCTGATCGAAGCTGCTGTCGAGTCCTACCCCAACATCCCTGTGGTGATGCACCAGGACCACGGCCAGTCCCCCGAGATTTGCAAAGGCGCCATCGAACTGGGTTTCTCCAGTGTGATGATGGACGGCTCTTTGCTGCCCGACGGCAAGACCATTGCCGATTTTGAATACAACGTGGAAGTTACCCGCAAAGTGGTCGAAATGGCTCACAAGCTGGGCGTGACCGTTGAGGGCGAACTGGGCTGCCTGGGTTCCCTGGAAACCATGCAGGGCGACAAGGAAGACGGTCACGGTGCTGACGGCGTTCTGACTCTGGACCAGTTGTTGACCGACCCCGAGCAGGCTGCTGAGTTTGTGACACGCACTCAACTGGATGCACTGGCCATCGCCATCGGTACCAGCCACGGTGCTTACAAGTTCACCCGCAAGCCTACCGGCGACA
Source organism: Alcaligenes sp. Me129 (assembly GCF_050487245.1). Classification (NCBI taxonomy): domain Bacteria; kingdom Pseudomonadati; phylum Pseudomonadota; class Betaproteobacteria; order Burkholderiales; family Alcaligenaceae; genus Alcaligenes; species Alcaligenes sp. Me129. Next base: position 203,575 of record NZ_JBKQGX010000005.1, on the reverse strand, counting down.
TTTTGTCCATCGAGCGCGTGAAAGAAATTCACCGTCGTTTGCCCAACACTCACCTGGTCATGCACGGCAGCTCCAGCGTGCCTCAGGAACTGCTGGCTGAAATCCGCCAGTTCGGTGGCAACATGAAAGAAACCTACGGCGTGCCTGTGGAAGAAATTCAGGAAGCCATCAAGTACGGTGTGCGCAAGGTCAATATCGACACCGATATCCGTTTGGCCATGACCGCTGCCATCCGTCGTTTCCTGTTCGAAAACCCGGAGAAATTCGACCCACGCGAATACCTGAAACCTGCTCGCGAAGCCGCCAAGAAAGTGTGCGTGGCCCGCTACCAGCAGTTTGGTGCCGCCGGTCAGGCCTCCAAGATCAAGGCCATTCCTTTGCAGGAAATCGCCCGCCAGTACAGCACCGGCGAGTTGTCCCAGATCGTTCAGTAATTTTGTCAGGCGGAGCAGGAGTGGGCAGCACGACTGCCCGCCCCGGTCTCCGCGTCTTTGCCCGGTGCCGCAGGCGCCGGGATTGTCGTCCCGCCTGCATCCATAGTCAGCGGGATGTTTTCGTTTTAAGGATGAAATCGTGCAAGAGCCCTTACATCAATCCAGCCTGAGCTCCCTGCCGCTACTCGCGCGCGGCAAAGTTCGGGACATGTATGCGGTGGGTGAGGACAAGTTGTTGATTGTGGCCAGTGATCGCATTTCGGCATTCGATGTGATTCTGGACGACCCCATTCCCGGCAAGGGCGCTGTCTTGACGCAGATGACCGAGTTCTGGCTGAACAAGCTGGCGCACATCATCCCTAATCACACCACTGGCGTGAACCCGGTTGATGTGGTGGCGCCTGAAGAGCGCGCCCAAGTGGAAGGCCGCTCCATGGTGGTCAAGCGCTTGAAGCCCATCATGGTGGAAGCCGTGGCTCGTGGTTATCTGATCGGTTCGGGCTGGAAAGACTACCAGGCTACCGGCGCGGTATGTGGCATCACCTTGCCTGCTGGCCTGAAGCAAGCGGCCAAGCTGCCTCATGTGCTGTTTACGCCGGCTGCCAAAGCCGAAATGGGCTCGCACGACGAGAACGTGGATTTCGCCCACGTGGTCAAGGAAGTGGGTCAGGAACTGGCCGAGCAAATCCGTGATGTGACCTTGCGTTTGTACACCGAAGCTGCTGACTACGCGGCCAGCCGTGGCATTCTGATTGCCGATACCAAATTTGAATTTGGCCTGGACGATCAAGGCCAGCTGCATTTGATGGACGAAGTGCTGACCCCGGATTCCTCGCGTTTCTGGCCAGCCGACAGTTATGCCGAAGGCATCAGCCCACCGTCTTACGACAAGCAATTTGTGCGCGATTGGCTGGAAACCCAGGTTTGGGACAAGACGCCACCCGCTCCTCGCTTGCCTGCTGAGGTGGCCGAGCGTACGGCTGACAAATACCGTGAAGCCCTGGAACGCCTGACAGCGTGAACGGTTTACAGCCCGGACAGGTGCTCGCCGTAAACGAGCTGCCTGCTCGTCCTTCGCAGGGTGCCAAGCGGCTGCATGTCCTTGGACGACTTTGCCACAGCGAGCCGGGCTTTGGGGGAGGGCGATGGGCAGAGCAAAGTCTGCCTCGCCGGAAAACCCATCGTTGGATGGACCCTGCTGTTTTTCTATTTACCAAGGCGCCTGGCAGCATGGCGCCTTCTTCCTTTTAGGGCGTATCTCTAATGAGCGTACAAACTCCTGCGGTCCCCACAGTGGGCATTGTGATGGGTTCCTCCAGCGACTGGGATGTCATGAGCCAGGCTGTGGCCATTCTGGACGAATTTGGCGTGTCCTATGAGTGCCGTGTGGTCTCTGCCCACCGCATGCCGATTGATATGGTGGACTATGGTGCCCAGGCTCCGGCCCGTGGCCTGAAAGCCATTATTGCCGGTGCAGGCGGCGCGGCTCACTTGCCCGGCATGCTGGCTGCCCTGACGCACTTGCCCGTGTTTGGCGTACCTGTACCTTCGCGCTACCTGCGCGGTGAAGATTCCCTGCTGTCGATTGTGCAAATGCCCAAGGGCGTGCCGGTTGCTACCTTTGCCATTGGCGAGGCTGGTGCCGCCAATGCCGCGCTGCACGTGATTGCCAATCTGGCGGTCAACGATGCTGTGCTGACTGAAAAACTGATTGCGTACCGTGCCCGCCAGACCGAGGCCGCCCGAGCTATGCGTGTTCCTCCTGCTACTGCCTGATTTTATTTTGTGATGATGACCCCCATGACTGATGCTGCCCTTCTGGTCCCTGGCTCCTGGCTGGGCATGATTGGAGGCGGCCAACTGGGCCGCATGTTCTGCCATAGTGCCCAAAGCCTGGGCTACAAGGTGGCTGTGCTGGACCCGGACACCCATAGCCCTGCGGGTGCAGTGGCGGATCTGCATATCTGTGCGGCCTACGATGACGCCCAAGCGCTTGCCCGTCTGGGGGACTTGTGCCAAGCCGTCAGTACCGAGTTCGAGAACGTACCAGCGCAGTCCTTGCTGACCTTGGCCAAGCACACACGAGTCACACCGTCCGGTGATGCCGTAGGCATTGTGCAGGATCGTATTCGTGAAAAAGCCTTTATCGCGCAGGCCGGTGTGCCGGTGGCTCCTTATGCGGCCATCGAAAGCCTGGACGATTTGCAGGCCGCTGACAGCGCCTTGTTCCCCGGCATTTTGAAGACTGCGCGTTTTGGTTACGACGGCAAGGGTCAGGCACGTGTGGCAGACCGTGAACAGGCTCTGGCTGCCTTCAAGGAGTTCGGTTCCCAGGCCTGTGTGCTGGAAGCCCTGCAACCCTTGAAATCTGAAATTTCGGTTGTCCTGGCCCGTGGCCTGGACGATCAGGTCAAAACCTTCCCATGTGCCCGTAATGAGCACCGTGACGGCATTTTGGCCGTGTCCACCATCAGCGCCCAGTTTCAGGATGATGCCTTGTCCGAGCAGGCCCGTCAGGCGGCTGCCGCTATCGCCCGTACGCTGGACTACGTGGGTGTCTTGTGTGTGGAGTTCTTCATTCTGGAAGATGGCCGTGTGCTGGCCAATGAAGTGGCTCCCCGTCCGCACAATAGCGGTCACTACACCATGAACGCCTGCGTCACCAGCCAGTTTGAACAGCAAGCCCGCGTGATGGCAGCCTTGCCTTTGGGTGATACCAGCGCTTTGTGTCCTTCCATGATGCTCAACATCCTGGGCGATATCTGGTTTGATGAACAGGGCCAGATGCGTGAACCTGATTGGGCTGCCTTGCTGGCTGTGCCTGGCGTGTCCTTGCACCTGTACGGCAAGGCCGAGGCCCGTGTTGGCCGCAAGATGGGTCACGTCAATATTGTGGGCGAGTCGGATCAGCAAGTGCGTGAACGCACTGCCCGAGCCGCCGCTGCCTTGCGTATCGCGTTTGATCATGAGTGATTCCACCCGTAGCCCTTCCGAGCAGCAGATAGAGCAAGCCGCCCGTGTGCTGGCACAAGGGGGGCTGGTGGCCTTTCCAACCGAGACAGTCTACGGTCTGGGCGCGGATGCAGAAAACCCGGCGGCGGTGCAACTGATTTACAAAGCCAAGGGCCGCCCTGCGAATCATCCCTTGATTGTGCATGTGGCCCCCGGTGCTGACTTGCGCTATTGGGTGACGGATATTCCGCCCGTGGCGCAGCAATTGATTGATGTCTTCTGGCCCGGTCCTTTGACGCTGATCTTGCCGCGCAATCCGGCTATTCCGGATACGGTCAGTGGTGGCCAAAGCAGCATTGGTATTCGTTGTCCTTCCCATCCGGTGGCACAGGCTTTGCTCAAGCGCATGGCAGAACTCAAGCCCAGCGGACAGGCAGGAGTAGCAGCACCTTCGGCCAACAAGTTTGGTCAGGTATCGCCTACGGCTGCCAGCCATGTACGCGATGAATTCGCGGACATGGGTGCAGAGGAACTGCTGATTGTGGAAGCGGGCCCGTCGGAAGTGGGCATCGAGTCCACCATTGTGGACGTGTCGCGTACTCATCAAGGTGTGGGTGCCGTGCTTTTGCGGCCTGGCCACATTAGCGCCGCCATGATTGCCGAGGTCATCGGCTACGAACCCGCCAGCCCGGATCAACAAGCCCCACAGGTTTCGGGCAGCTTGAAAGCGCACTATGCGCCGCGTACCCCTTTATCTTTGTTTGATGAAGACAGCGCGGCTGCGGTGCAGGCTGCTTTGAGCCAGGGGGGCAAGCAGGCCATTGTCGCTTTTGCCTCCTTGCCGCCATTTTCGGCGGAGGTGCACGACTGGTATGTGTGCAGCCCGGATGCGCAGCTTTATGCACAGGACTTGTACGCCATGTTGCGTCGTCTGGACCAAGGCCAGTACCAACATATTTGGGTGCAGCGTTGCCCGGATACGCCGGACTGGCAGGCGGTCAATGACCGCCTGGGCCGAGCAGCAGCAGCCTTTGAATAAGTCTGCTGTTTAGTAGTGCGTGTGTGCTTTAAGGGCTGAGCTTAGGGACTGAGTGAGTTCGCTACTTAGCGGGCTGTTCGTTTCAGAAAGTCCACAATCGCCTGGTTCACCTGCGCTTCCTTATCCCGGTAGGGCAGGTGACCGCATTGCTCCAGTTCCAGCAGCTCGGTGTGGGGCACCAGCTCCTTGATGCGGCGAATCTGTTCCAGCGTGCCGTATTCATCATCCACGCCCTGAATCGCCAGAATCGGGCAGGTGATACGGCTGACCTCTTGTTCAATATTCCAGTCGCGGAATCGGGGATCGGTCCAGGTGGCGTTCCAGCCCCAGAAAGCGGATTCCACATCATCGTGATAGCGGCCCAGACGTTCGCGTAAAAAGCCTTGCTCGTAGGCTTCGCGGGCAACCAGAATGCCGCGCAGGGAAATGTCTTCCACGAACAGGTGCGGGGCCATCACTACAATGCCTTGCAGCTTGTCGCTAAAGCCACTGGCCGCCAGCAGGGCAATCGAGCCACCATCGCTGTGGCCGACCAGCACAATCGGGCGCTTCTTGCCGTCTTCGCCCAGTTGCTCCAGTAGTTGAGGCAGCACGTCCAGCGACTGCTCATGCAGGTAGTCGGGCTCTTTGGGGCGATTGTCCGGGCGAGGGGTGCTGCGGCCATAGCCATAGCGGGAATACATCAGGCCGCTACAGCCGGTTTGTTCGCACAGTTGTGCCGGCCAGTCTTTCCACATGGCAATCGAGCCCAGACCTTCGTGCAGGAACACCAGCAAAGGGGCGGTTTCCCGTTCGGGGGCAATGCGTTGATATTCCAGCTGGATGGCTTGTGAGCCCTGAGTCAGGCTCGCAAATTGCAAAGATGAATCGAGTGTTGTCATAGCCTTGGTTGTGCATAGCCCCGAACAAACCGGGCGCTCAGGTAATTAGTAATCAGGAAACTCTCTTTATGCCATAGATTGGTATAAGACGCACAGGCTGGCTTCTCCTGATACCGGATGTGGACAGTTTGCTGCGGTTTGTGGCGCAGTAGGGGTAGGGGCTGCAAATTCTGGCAGAGATGGTAGAGTGGCGATCTCGATCTTTTTTGCCGCCGGGCCGTCCCAAGGTGAAAGCTCCCCCTTGGGGCAGCAAGCCGAAGGTGTAGCGTGGGGGCTTTTTTTTGTCGCCGGGCCGCCCCAAGGCAAAAACTCCCCCTCGGGGGGCAGCAAGCCGAAGGTGCAGCGTGGGGGCTTTTTTTGTCGCCGGGCCGCCCCAAGGCAAAACCTCCCCCTCGGGGGGCAGCAAGCCGAAGGCGCAGCGTGGGGGCTTTTTTCGTTGTACAACAACATGAAATTTGCTGAATTTGAAGTGGGTATGGTCATCAAGCACCCACTTGTCCCTGTGACTCGCGAAGAAATGCTGGAATTTGCCCAGAAATACGATCCGCAGTCCTTTCATATTGACGACAAGCAGGCCGAAGAGGGCCATTGGGGCGGTTTGATCGCCAGCGGCTGGCTCACTTGCGGCAAAACCATGCGCATGGCCGTGGATTCTGCCTTGCACGATTCCGAGTCCTTTGGTTCGCCCGGTCTGGAGCGTCTGCGCTGGGTTTTGCCTGTGCGGGCCGGTGATTCAATCCGTCTGGAGGCCACGGTGGCGTCCAAGCGTGTGTCCAGCAGCCGTTCAGATCTGGGTATCATTCGCTGGAATTGGAATGTGTTCAATCAGCGTGATGAGCTGGTGCTGGAAATGGAATCGACCAGCATGTTTGAGTTGAAGTCCGAACAAGAATAAAAAGACCGCCACCGCATAGTTTTGGTTTACCAACTTTCCAGCGGCCACTTTGATCTTGAGACGGCCCTGCGACTGGAAAGAACCTTCATTCCAGGCTTTTTGCCCGCTGCTTATGAAGGGATACTGTTTACCTCGAGTCTCTCGGTAGTAAAAACCGTAAATGCAGACGGGAGAGAAGTCCCCTTACGGCATGTAATTCACCAGTTTGTTCCGGTTGAAACGGACAAGGGCAAAGCCTTTGGCTTTGCCCTGTTTGGTTTGCTTTAGAAGAAAGCCTGAATCCCGGTTTGTGCGCGTCCCAGAATCAGGGCATGTACGTCGTGGGTGCCTTCGTAGGTGTTCACCACTTCCAGATTGACCAGGTGGCGAGCAATACCGAACTCGTCAGAGATACCATTACCTCCCAGCATGTCGCGTGCCAGTCGGGCAATATCCAGTGCCTTGCCGCAGGAGTTGCGCTTCATGATGGAGGTGATTTCGACCGCCGCTGTGCCTTCGTCTTTCATGCGTCCCAGACGCAGGCAGCCTTGCAGCGCCAGTGTAATTTCGGTCTGCATATCAGCCAGTTTTTTCTGGATCAGTTGATTGGCCGCCAAGGGGCGACCAAACTGCTTGCGGTCCAGGGTGTACTGGCGGGCGGTATGCCAGCAGGATTCGGCGGCGCCCAAGGCACCCCAGGCAATCCCGAAGCGGGCCGAGTTCAGGCAGGTGAAAGGGCCACGCAAACCCGAGACATGGGGCAGCATCTGGCTGTCTGCAATCTCCACATCGGCCATGACGATTTCGCCGGTCAGGGAAGCACGCAAGCCTACTTTGCCGTGAATGGCCGGGGTGGACAGACCTTTCATGCCTTTTTCCAGAATGAAGCCGCGGATCTTGCCGTCGTCGTCACCACCCACGACTTTGGCCCAGACCACCAGCACATCGGCGATGGGGGAGTTGGTAATCCAGGTCTTGTTGCCGCTCAGACGATAGCCACCGTCCACTTTTACAGCGCGGCTTTCCATGGCGCCGGGGTCCGAGCCATGATTGGGTTCAGTCAGGCCAAAGCAGCCAATCCATTGGCCGCTGGCCAGCTTGGGCAGATATTTCTGTTTTTGTTCTTCGCTGCCAAATTCAAAAATCGGCACCATGACCAGAGAGGATTGCACGCTCATCATGGAGCGGTAGCCTGAATCCACACGCTCCACTTCGCGGGCGATCAAACCATAACTGACGTAGTTCAGACCAGCGCCGCCATAGGCTTCGGGAATGGTGGCCCCCAACAGGCCCAGCGAGCCCATCTCGGCAAAGATGGCGGGGTCAGTCTGTTCGTGGCGAAAGGCCTCCAGTACGCGTGGCAGCAGCTTTTCCTGTGCATAGGCGTGGGCGGCATCGCGCACCATGCGCTCTTCATCGCTCAACTGCTGATTCAACAGCAGGGGGTCGTCCCAATGGAAAGAGGGATTGGCAGACATAGAGGTACTCCGGGAAGATCAAAGAGGGTCAGTCAGGTGGAGCCTGGATGGGCGCCATCAGTCTGGAAAATAGAAAAGAGCTGCTTAAGTATCGCTGACAGTCGCCACTATGAGCAGCAAGCGCATCATCAGGTGGCTGTGGATCAGCGAGATCAATATAAAGTCTCAGCATAGTGTGCATAAAGCGCACAAGGCAATTGATAAAATTGCACAATTTCGTGTTCTGGCGTAACGATCCGGCTCTGCACTGAATGAGGAGGGCTGAGGCGGCATGATTAAGAGGAAGACCTATGAGACAAGGCGTACCCAGTTTGGGCGCATTACAGGCCTTTGAGGCCACGGCCCGTTTGGGGACTTTTTCCCGTGCGGCCGAGGAACTGTCCTTGACGCATAGCGCGGTGTACCGGCAGGTAAGCGGCCTGGAGCAGCGGCTGGGTGTGACCTTGCTGACACGGGTGCGGCGGCGTCTGGTGTTGACTCCGGCAGGGCGCGATTATGCTGCTCGCATCCGTCACCATCTGGAGCAAATCGGCAAGGATACTTTCAGCCTGATTGCACGCGCCGGTGTGGGCCGCAGCATCCATCTGGCCGTGCTTCCTACCTTGTCGACCGTGTGGTTGATGCCGCGTCTGGCCCGTTTCTCCCAGCGCTATCCGGATATCACCGTCAGCCTGTCCGTGCGTACCACTCCGTTTCAGTTTGGCGACCACCCCTTTGATGCTGCCATTTATCATGGACGGCAGTTGTGGCCGCAAACTGAAGGGATCAAGCTGTTTGACGAAGGCGAACTGGTGCCGGTCTGCTCGCCCAAGCTGGCCGCCAGTGGCGATTGGCAAAAGCTGGTTCACCTGCATATGTCCACTCGCCCCGATAGCTGGTCGGACTGGTATCGATCTGCCGGTCTGGAGCCTGATTTGCGTGTCAGTTCCGGCCCGCGTTACGAGCTGTTCAGCCTGGTGATGTCGGCATTGCATGCCGACATGGGCGTGGCCTTGATGCCGCGTTTTCTGGTGCAACAGGCGCTGGAGCAGGGCGAGCTGATCATGCCGCTGGATCATGCCATGCCTGTCAGTGAGGCCTATTTTTTTAGTTATCCTACGGCCAATGAGCCCAGCGAAGCGGTGCTTTTGCTGGAACAATGGCTGCTTGAGTACCAAAAGGAGAACACATGAGATTGCACTGGAAACCGGCTCTGTTGTCGGCTGCCTTGACCTTGGCTCTGGCGCTACCTGCGCATGCTCGGGAAGCAGCCAACCAGCATTTGAACCCGGAAACCGCCAGCAGTGTCATGCAGCGTGACAAGCTTGTCACCCAGAAAAGCATGGTGGTGACGGCACATCCTTTGGCGACACAAGCGGGTTTGCGCATCCTGGATCAGGGAGGCAGTGCGGTGGATGCAGCCATTGCGGCTCAGTTGGTTCTGGGGCTGGTGGAACCACAGTCTTCCGGCATTGGCGGTGGCGGCTTCTTGCTGATGTTCCAGCCCAAGACCGGCCTGATGAGCTATGACGGACGGGAAACGGTGCCCGCAGCTAGCAGTCTGGATCGCTTCGAGCTGGACGGTAAAACTATGTCCTTCAAGCAGGCGGTCAATAGTGGTCGCTCGGTAGGCGTACCGGGTTTGCTGCGTGCCCTGGAGTTGATGCATAAAGACGGTGGCGTGCTGCCGTGGGCGAATTTGTTTGACCCGGCGATTGAGCTTGCTGAGGTCGGTTTTGAAGTCAGCCCACGCTTGAATACCTTGATTGCCGATAATCCTGAACTGGCTGACAAGGCGGCTACACGTGCCTATTTTCTGGACGAGCAAGGCAAGCCTTGGCCAGTTGGTCACCGTTTGCAGAACAAGGAATACGCGCAGGTGCTGCGCTTGTTGGCCAGGCAGGGTGCACAGGCTTTTTATCAAGGTGAACTTGCCCAGGATATGGTGGCTGCCGTCGCTGCCGATCCCATTGCGGGTGATCTGGCCGTGTCTGACTTGACGCAGTACCGCGCCTTGCGTCGTGAACCCCTCTGTATGGACTGGCAGCAAGTGGCTCTCTGTGGCATGGCACCGCCCAGTTCCGGGGCTATCAGTGTGATGCAGATGCTGGGTATCTTGCAGCACACGCCCATTGCTGCGGCGAAGCCGCAATCTGTGGAAGCGATTCACTATTTCTCTGAAGCGGGGCGTTTGGCCTTCGCGGATCGGGATGCCTGGGTGGCCGATCCGGCATTTGTGTCTGTCCCTCAGCAGGCTTTGCTGGCTCCGGAGTATCTGAAATCCCGTGCTGCCTTGATTCAGCCAGACCGATCCATGGGACACGCTCAACCGGGTAAGCCCTTGGCCGACTCACAGGCTGCCAGCGACAACACGCCCGAGCTGCCTTCCACGACGCATTTGTCCGTGGCGGATGCCAAGGGGCAAGTGGTGTCCATGACCACTTCGGTCGAGTCAGCTTTTGGTAGCAAGATCATGGTGCATGGTTTCTTGATGAACAATCAGCTGACTGACTTTGCCTTGAGCCCCAAAGACGAAATGGGACGCCTGTCCGTGAATCGGGTGGAACCCGGCAAGCGTCCACGTAGTTCCATGGCACCGATGATGGTGATGCAGGATGGCCGTCCTGTCATTGCCCTGGGCTCACCCGGTGGCAGTGCCATTATTCCTTATGTGGCTCAAGCCCTGACCGGCATGTTGATGTGGAATCTGGATGCTCAACAGGCAGTCAGCCTGCCCCATTACGGCAGCCGCAATTGGGCGACAGAGCTGGAAGCTGGGACTACGGTGACGGAACAGGCGCAGGCCTTGAGGGCAATGGGGCACGAGGTGCGTGAGCAGCCTTTTCCTAGCGGTACGCATGTGATTCGCTGGACTCAGGAGGGACTGGAAGCGGGGGTAGACCCTCGGCGTGAAGGGTTGGCGTTAGGGCAATAAGCAGAGCTTGTAGCCGTGTACCCGAGGTAAATATGGGTCTTGCCGACGAGACATGCTGCAAGCGTATGGTCGACTTGAGGAAACAGTCAGTATGCGGGAGAGGCTGTTGGCGATTTGAAGCAGATACTCGTCAGAGATTGGCAGAGACAGCAGTCGATCGTTGCCTGAGGCTGGTAGAGCTAATTGCCAAGTAGCGAGCAGGCTCATGTCATCTGGCTTCTGAAAAAATGGGTGACCAGTAAAAAGCCCTCAATGCGTGGATCTATATCCATAGCATTGAGGGCTTTTTTTCAGTCTTAAGGCCGGTCTGATCTCGCTGCTTAGCGGAATACCACCGTGCGCTGATCGTTCAGCAAGATGCGATGCTCCACGTGGGCGCGCACAGCACGGGCCAGAACCAGAGACTCCACATCGCTACCGATCTGGGTCAGCTCAGCTGGGCTGACCGAGTGGGTGACGTGTTCCACGTCCTGTTCAATGATCGGGCCTTCGTCCAGGTCAGCCGTTACGTAGTGGGCTGTAGCACCAATAATCTTCACACCGCGAGCATGTGCCTGATGGTAGGGGCGTGCGCCCTTGAAGCTGGGCAGGAAGCTGTGGTGAATATTGATGGCGCGGCCAGACAGGGATTGGCACAGATTGGTGGACAGAATCTGCATGTAGCGGGCCAGCACAACCAGATCAATCTTCAGGTCACGAGCCAGGTCGATGATTTGCTGCTCTTGCTCGGGGCGAGTTTCCGGTGTCACGGGCAGGTGATGGAAAGGAATGCCATAAGAAGAAGCCAGACCAGCGTGGTCGGTATGGTTGGAGGCAACGGCAGCAATTTCCACCGGCAGTTGGCCGCTATGGGCGCGGAACAGCAGATCGTTCAGGCAGTGGCCCTGACGGCTGACCAGAATCAGCAGGCGGGCTTTACGCTGGGCGTCATAAATATTGGCGTCCATGCTGAATTTTTCAGCAATGGGTGCGAAGCTGGTTTGCAGCGCATTGACGTCCTGCTTTTCGGGCAGGGAAAACTGGATGCGCAGGAAAAAGCGGTTGGTGGCGGCGTCGCCGAACTGCTGTGCCTCAAGAATGTTGCCGTTCTGCTCAAGCAGCCAGCCCGATACGCTGTGGACAATGCCGGTACGATCCGGGCAGGATAGGGTCAAGATGTAATCGTTCATCGACAGTATTGTAAAGATTTCAGAAAAGTTTTTAAGCTGCCTGGGCCAGGGTTTCTTGGCTGTGTTGTGCAATCGCTAAACACGCGGTCAGGCCGGGGGATTCGATGCCGAACAGATTCAGCAGTCCGGGTATGCCGTGCTCGGCGGGACCCGAAAAGACAAAGTCGGCTGCCGCATGGCCTGCGGGCACAATTTTAGGCCGGATACCGCTATAGGCGGGGTTCAGGCTGTTATCAGGCAAAGCGGGCCAGTACTCGCGCACGGCCGCGTAAAAAGATTGGCCCCGCTGCGGGTCCATATCGTAGTTCTCGTCCTGTACCCATTCGGTGTCCGGGCCAAAGCGGGCTTGACCGGCCAGATCCAGCGTTAGATGCACACCCAGCCCGGCTTTATTGGGCATGGGGTAGATCAGGTGCTTGAAGGGCGAGCGACCCGCCAAAGAGAAATAGCTGCCTTTGCACAGATAGGCATGCGGGATATGGCTGGCATCCAGCCCCTCGATCTGGCGTGCGGCGGCGACCGCGCCCAAACCAGCCGCATTGATCAGATGGGTGCTTGTCAGGCTGAACGCTTCTGCGCCACCCACATGCACTTCGAAACCTTGTCCGGGCAGGACTCGCGCACTGACAAAGGGTGTATTGAAGACCAGTTGGGCACCGTGGTTTTCTGCATCGCCTTGCAGGGCCAGCATCAAGGCATGGGTATCTACAATGCCGGTGGAAGGAGAGAGCAGGGCGGCGCTGCAATTCAAGGCCGGCTCCAGAGCCTGGGCCTGGGCGGCATTTAGCCACTGCAAATCGTCCACACCACAAGCGCGCGCCTGGGCCTGCAGCTTGAGCAGATCGGCTTCCTGTTCGGGCGTGGTCGCCACAATCAGCTTGCCGCAACGGGCGTGGGCTATATGGTGTTCCTGGCAGTAGTCATACAGCCGGGCCTTGCCTTCTACACACAGGCGGGCCTTCAGGCTGCCCGGCGTGTAGTAAATGCCCGCGTGTATGACCTCTGAATTGCGGGAACTGACGCCATTGCCAATGCTGGCGGTTTGCTCGATCAGCAGAACCTCCATGCCTTGCTGGGCCATTTGTCGGGCGCAGGCCAAACCTACGACTCCCGCTCCCAGCACTATGCAATCGACATCGTTTGCCATGAATCAGGACCTTATTGGCGCGTTGGAGCAAAAGGCGTAGTGTACTCCCGCCATGCTGTCGTCGTCAGGGTTGCGTTGCAACACCCCGTCACGCCAGGGAAGGAGTCAGGTCAAAGTCGCCCGCATGGTAGATCAGGGGCTGATGGGCGCTGCGTTCGCAGTGGGTGACTTCACCGATAAAGATCAGGTGATCGCCTGCCTCATGCACGGCATAAGGCTTGCACTCGAACCAGGCACTGCAGCGCTCGTCGTCCAGCATGAGCAAGCCGTGCGGGGAACGCTTGATGGGGTGATCGCGAAAACGCTCGGCCTGATCGCCCCAGGCAAAGCGCTTGGCCAGCGATAGCTGACTGGCTCCCAAAACGTGAATCACGTAGCCCTGGCCGTCCACAAAGTGTGGCAGGGACTGGGAGCGCTTGGCCAGCGACCACAGCACCAGAGGTGGGTCCAGGGAAACAGAGTTAAAGGAGCTGACGGTCAGGCCAATGGCCTGATCCGGGTGGTCTTTGTTGGCACCGGTCACGACCGTCACGCCAGTGGCGAAACGGCCCAGTGCCGAACGGAAGAAGTCGCTATCGAAGGTAGAAGAAAAAACAGTCATTGCATCAATGCTGAGGGCAGGCGTCCCCAAGGGAACGGCTTAAGGAGCCAGTCGGCTCACCTGCCAGTCAGATGTGTCCTTGCGGTCGAACACCAGCCTGTCGTGCAGGCGCGAGGCACGGCCTTGCCAGAATTCGACATGGTCTGGAGTCAGTCGGAAGCCACCCCAGTGTTCAGGGCGGGCGGGATGTTCACCTAAGCTTTCAGTGTACTGCTTGGCACGGGCATCCAGCTCTGTGCGGCTGATGGGTTGGCTTTGCGGCGAGGCCCAGGCCCCAATGCGAGAGCCCAGAGGACGGCTGTGAAAGTATTCGTCGGATTCGGCCGCGCTGATGCGGCTGATGCGGCCTTCAAAGCGCACCTGGCGCTGCATGGAGGCCCAGAAAAAGGACAGGCTGGCCCAAGGGTTATGGTCCAGGTCCGTACCCTTGCGAGATTGGTAATTCGTAAAGAACACCAGGCCTTGTTCGTCGTAACCCTTGAGCAGAACAATGCGCGCCGATGGGCGGCCTTCCGCGTTCACGGTGGCCAGCGTCATCGCCGTGGGTTCGACTTCCTTCAGTTCAATCGCCTGATCCAGCCAGCGTTGGAATTGCTGGCGAGGATCGGCACAGAGTTCGTTTTCGCTCAGGGAAAAGCGTTCGTATTCGTTACGCAAATCGGCAAGGGACATGGGGCGCTCTTAGGCTTGTTGAGGATTAAGCAGTGCAGTCTGGCTCTGTAGTAATTGAACCACTGATTGCAGGCGTTTATCCAGAATTTTAGAGCGTTGCAGCGCCGAGGCGGTTTCCATGACGTATTCGATGCAAGGGCCGTTGGTTCCCTGGGCCGAGTACACCACTTGTCGCAACTGTTCGTCCGGCATACGGGGGACGTAGGCGTCGGTCTTGCGGTTCATGGTAAAGACCAGGGCACGAATATCGCCCTGGCTGGTGCGGCAGCGCAACCAGCGAGGAATATAGGCACCGCTGGGCATTTCGCGCAGCCATAGGGCATCGAATACCTTGGGGACGCTTTCGGCGGGAATGCGAAAGGCCATGCCCCGGCAAGAACCGCCTACATCCAGCCCGAAAACCAGACCGGGTTGCTCGGGCGTACCGCGGTTGATACGTGACCACAAGCACAGCGCCCGATGGTAACCGCGCAGCAAGGCTTGGCGCTGCTCGGCAAATTCAAAATCGGGACGCCAGATCAGAGAGCCGTAACCATAGACCCAGAGGTCTTGTTTTTCACACCACTGCACCTCTTCCAGGGATTGACGCAAAGAGGCGTTGCGCTCTTCGTCAGTCAGGACACGAAAGCTGCACGGTGTGGGTACGGCGGAAGGCGAGGCGGAAATAGAATCGATGTTCACGGCAAAAAGGGGTGGTAAGCCAAAATCACAGATGCTTGAAACCTATGACAATTGTAGAGCAAGCACAGTCCACTGTAGCGGGCTTTGATGCTGATAACTAAGGAAAAATACTAATTTGCTTATATGAGTGTTGCTATTTGGCAGGGCACAGTCAAGCCACCAGGGCATAAGGCCCGTTTCACAGGCTGGTCAGGGGCAATTAGACGTAGAATTAACGGGTTTGGCCGCATGGGCCGGTGATGGACAGATTGCATGACAGAGCAGCACAACATGGATGCCGAACGCCGTTTCGGCGGTTTGGATCGTTTGTATGGAGCCGGAGCGCGAGAGCGTCTGGCGGCCGCCCATGTGATGGTGGCGGGTATCGGGGGCGTGGGAACCTGGGCGGTGGAAGCGCTGGCCCGTTCGGCCGTAGGCCGAATTACCCTGATTGATCTGGATAATATTGCTGAATCGAATATCAACCGCCAACTGCCTGCTCTGGACAGCACCTTGGGCATGGCCAAGATTGAAGCCATGGCCCAGCGCATTGCGCAGATCAATCCTCAGTGCCAGCTGCAGCTGATTGAAGATTTTGTCACCGAGGATAATGCGGCCAGCCTGATGGAGCAGCGTCCCGACGTGTTTCTGGATTGCACTGACCAGGCTAGTGCCAAGATTGCTCTGATCTTGCAGGCCAGGCTCTGCAAGGTGCCCCTGCTGAGCTGTGGCGGGGCAGGAGGCAAAACCGACCCGCTGACCTTACGCCGGGGAGACTTGTCGGTAGCACGCCATGATGCCTTGCTGGGCAAGCTGCGCCAGATCCTGCGCAAGCAGCATGGCTTTGCGCGTGGCAGCGATGCTCAGGGCCGCGCCTTGAAGCGTGTGCCTCGCATGGGAGTGGATTGCCTGTGGTTCGAGCAGGAAACGCGTCTGCCACAAAACTGGACCCAGGCCGAAGACGGTGCGCTGCAAGGACTGGCCTGCGCGGGCTATGGCTCCGGGGTCACTGTGACGGCCAGCATGGGCATGCAGGCCGCCGACTACGCCTTAAACCGGATACTGAACCAGTAAGGCGTCCTGCCAGCCACGCAAGGCATTCGAGACTCGGATTGCCTTGGCGTTCAGTAAATCCTCCAGGGAAATCTCGGTTTCACGAGCCAGCTTGCTATTGAGAAGCGCCTGCCGTTGCACGCCGGGCAAGAGCCAGCCTTGGGCGGGCGGTGTCCACCACTGGCCCTGTTCGTCCTGAATATAAATATTGCTGCGACTGCCTTCACAAACCCGGTTCTGTGTATCCAGATAGATCACATCAAAGATTTGGGGATGCTTTTCCAGCAGGGCGCTGGCCTCTTGATACCAGGGGCGATGCGTCGTCTTGTGCGAGAGCAGCGGGTTCTGAGCGGGCAGGGGTGTGCGGGACAGGCATAGCTTTAAGGGGCCTTCCAGTGCTGGCAGTGCGTTCGCCTGTGCCTGGGCGCTGGCGTCGGCACCCCACAAGATACGCAGTCGTAAGGGTGTGTTGACCGGAGCCTGGCCCAGCGCCGTATGCATGGCCTGCAACCAGGTTTGTGCATCCCAGTCGTAGCCCAGTTCCGCGCAGCTGCGTGCCACGCGCTCCAGATGCAGTTCCAGCAGGGGGATCTGGCCGTCTGCATCTACCCGCAAGGTTTCTATCAATTCAGGTTTGCTTTGGCTCATGATGCTGCCTTTAAGTCAGTGTTACAGGGGTCTGCAAGACACGTGCTTTCCACAAACACTCCAACCATTCCTGGTCCGGGTCCGAATCCAGCACAATGCCACCGCCCACGCCAAACCTTCCTTGACCATGATTGTTCAGCTCCAGACTGCGGATGCTGACATTCAGGGACAAGTCGCCCTGGGGGCTGAGATACCCCACCGAGCCACAGTAAATACCGCGTCGCTGCGTTTCCAGTTGGCGTATGCATTGCATGGCGGCCAGCTTGGGGGCGCCGGTAATCGAACCACAGGGAAACAGGGCGCGTAGCAGGGTCTGCAGGCTGCAGTCCGGGTCTACCTCGGCCTGGATGCTGGAAGTCATGGTCCAGACGGAAGCGTATTGCTCTACATCGAACAGACTGGTGGTTTGCACGGTGCCGGTGCGGGCCACCTGGCCCAGATCGTTGCGTAGCAAATCCACAATCATCAGGTTTTCGGCCCGGTCTTTCAGGCTGCTTTGCAGCTCCTGGGCATTGTTCTGATCTTGAACAGGGTCGGTATCGCGCGGGCGCGTGCCTTTCATGGGGCGGGTCCGCACGGTGTTGCCACGTTTTTCCAGAAACAGCTCGGGTGACAGCGACAGGATATGACGATCACCCAGATCCAGATAAGCACCGTAGGCTACAGGGTGGCGGCTGGCCAGTGCGGTATAGAGATCACGCGGTGCCATGCCGGATTGAATGCACAGGGGCATGGTGTAGTTGATCTGGTAAAAATCCCCGGCCTGCAAACCTTGCTGAACCTGGGCCAGCGCATCCCGATAGTCTTTCTGACTGATTTGAAGGCTGACCTTCAATTCGGGCTTTGCCTGACTATCCCATAAAGCCACTTCCTGAGCCTGCTCAAACACCAGCGCATTCAGGGGCGCATGGGGCGCTGCATCACGCGCAGACAGACGGGGTTCGAACAACTCGGCCAGTTCGTAGTCCAGTGCCAGGGCCACCCAGTGGCCGGCTTGGCGAGCCTGTTCGATTTTTTCAAAAGCAGTACTTAAGTCTTCAGGGCTACGAGCCTGGATATGGCCCAGGTAGCCCTGCATTTCCAGCGCATAGCCTTTTAGTCTGTCTTCAAATCGGCCATACATGCGCCGTGTTCCTTTAAAAATTCCGCCAGGGCCATGCCGGTATGCGAGGCATGGTTGGCTTGTACTTGATCCGGCGTGCCTTGCACCACCAGTCTGCCGCCGCCCGAGCCGCCTTCGGGGCCCAGATCGACAATCCAGTCTGCTTCGGCAATCAAATCCAGATTATGTTCAATCACCAGCACAGTATGGCCGGCATCGACCAGTCGGTGCAGCACCACAATCAGCTTTTCCACATCCGCCATGGACAGGCCTACGCTGGGTTCGTCCAGCACATACAAGGTGTGCGGAGCCTTGTAGGCGCGGCCTGTGCGAGTCAGACCTTCGTCCAGACGAGCCTTGACCAGTTCGCTGACCAGCTTGACGCGCTGCGCCTCGCCACCGGACAGGGTGGGGGAGGGTTGGCCCAGGGTCAGATAGCCCAGGCCCACGCTTTGCATCAGCTGCAGGGGGCGCAATATTTTAGGATGAGCAGCAAAGTATTCAACCGCTTCGTCTACATCCATTTGCAAAAGCTGACCGGCGGAGACGTCGCGCCAGGTCACCGCCAGTGTTTCGGGATTGAAGCGCTGGCCGTGGCAGGCGTCACAAGGCACCTTCACGTCCGGCAGGAAGCTCATTTCCAAGGTGCGCATGCCTTGGCCTTCGCACAAGGGGCAACGGCCATCGCCGGTATTGAAGGAGAAGCGTGAGGCGCTCCAGCCGCGCAGGCGGGCATCGTTGGTGTTGGCAAACAGTTTGCGCACCTCGTCCCAGAAGCCGATATAGGTGGCCGGGCAGGAGCGGGGGGTTTTGCCAATGGGGGTCTGGTCCACTTCCAGCACGCGGTCCAGGCTTTCCCAGCCGCTGATGCTGGAACAACCCTGCCACACCGGTTTTTCTTTGCTGCCGACAACGCGCTGCAAATTATCCAGCAGTACATCGCGGGCAAAGGTGGATTTGCCGGAGCCTGACACGCCCGTCACCAGACTGAGCTTGCCCAGCGGAATACCGGCCTGGACCTTGTTCAGGTTATGCAGGCTGGCATCGTGCACCATCAGCATGGGTGCATCGGCCTGGACGGGACGGCGTGCCTGCATGGGGTGCTTGAGCGGTTCGCGCAGATAGCGGCCAGTCAGCGAATTGGGGTTGGCCTCGATTTCTGCCAGTGTGCCCTGCGCGATGACTTCACCGCCGCGTTTGCCCGCACCGGGGCCCATATCAATAATGTGCTGGGCACGGCGTATGGTGTCTTCATCGTGCTCGACAACTACCAGCGTATTGCCGTTGCCTTCTAGACGCGCCATGGCGTTCAGCAGAATCTGGTTGTCGCGCGGGTGCAGACCGATCGTGGGTTCATCCAGCACATAGCACACGCCCTGCAGGTTTGAGCCTAACTGGGCCGCCAGACGGATACGCTGGGCTTCCCCACCGGACAAGGTGGGGGCGGCACGATCCAGCGCCAGATATCCCAGGCCCACTTCGTGCATGAAGTCCAGACGGCTGCGGATTTCGTTCAGAATGTCGCGCGCAATATCGGCCTCGCGGCCACTCATGTTCAGGCTGCCAAAAAAGGTCTGCGCTTCATCCACGGGCAAACCGGCCAGCTTGGCAATGGATTGGTCGCGCCATTCAAAAGCCAGAGAGACCGGGTTCAAACGTTGGCCGTGACAGCTTGGGCATTCCACGGCTTCGCCTTCGTAGCCGTTGTTCCAGCTGTTTTCCTCGCCCGTTTGTTCCTGGTCGAAGCCGGTCAGCTTCAAGCCCGTACCAAAGCAGTCCTTGCACCAGCCGTGCTTGGAGTTGTAGGAGAACATGCGTGGGTCCGGCTCGGGGAAGCTGGTGCCGCAGCACGGGCAAGCCCGCTTGACGGAGAAGTGTTGCTGGCTGGCCGTGGACAGCGGTTGACCTTGTCGGCGTTGCTCCAGCGACATGGAACCCGATGGCGTCAGGGGAGCCAGGACACTGAAGGAGCCGTGACCCAGCTCCAGCGCCTCGCGTATGGCTTGGCGCAGTTGCAGTTCGTGGCGAGGGTCAATAATCAGGTCGGCCACCGGCAGTTCCAGCGTGTGTTCGCTGTAACGGTCCAGGCGCGGCCAAGGGTTGACGGGGATGAACTCGCCATCCACGCGCAAATGGGTATAGCCCTTGCCCTGCGCCCATTTGGCCAGGTCGGTGTAGTAGCCCTTGCGAGCGGTGACCAGGGGAGCCAGCAAACCAATATGCTCACCCTTATGATCACGCAGCAATTGCGCGGCGATTTGCTCGGCCGTTTGCGGGGCCACAGGCACATGGCAGTCCGGGCAGTATTGGGTGGCCAGCTTCACATACAGCAAGCGCAGGAAATGGTGGATTTCCGTCATGGTGGCCACGGTGGATTTGCGACCCCCACGGCTGGTGCGCTGCTCAATGGCAACGGTAGGTGGAATACCGTAGATTGCGTCCACATCGGGCTGACCGGCGGGCTGCACAATCGCGCGGGCGTAGGCGTTCAGGGATTCCAGGTAGCGGCGTTGACCTTCGTTAAACAGAATGTCGAAGGCCAGGGTGGATTTGCCCGAACCGGAGACACCCGTCACGACGGTGAAGGTGTTGTGCGGAATGTGCACCGAGATGTTCTTCAGGTTGTGTTCGCGTGCATTCAGGATGGCGATCTGGCCATCGTTGCTGCCGCCCGAGCTGGCCTTGTAATCTACCTCGGGTTCCTGGAACAGGGCCGAGCCTTTACCCAGAATGGCTTGTTCGTATTCTTTCAGGGCATGGCCGGTGTGCGATTGCTCCAGCGCCATGATGTCGCCAGGCGTACCCGTGCCCAGCAATTGGCCGCCATGTTCGCCGCCTTCGGGGCCCAGATCAATAATCCAGTCTGCCGCGCGGATCAGGTCCAGATTGTGCTCAATAATCAGCAGGCTGTGACCAGCGGCCAGCAGCTTGCGGAAGGCGCGCATCAGGCGGGCAATATCGTCAAAGTGCAGGCCGGTGGTGGGCTCGTCGAACAGGAACAGATTGCCTTTCTTGGCGACCTTCACCTGGCTTAGACGGGTGCGCGAAGCCTGGGCCAGATAAGCCGCCAGTTTCAAGCGTTGTGCCTCACCGCCCGAGAGCGTAGGCACAGGTTGGCCCAGTTTCAGGTAATCCAGGCCCACATCGGCCAGGGGTGCCAGGCCGGTTTGCACATCGCGCAGGCCTTCAAAGAACTCCATGGCCTGATGCACGGTCATGTCCAGCACCTCGTCAATCGAGGCGCTGCGACCAAAGTGTTCGATACGCACTTCCAGCACTTCGGGGCGGAAGCGCTTGCCATCGCAATCCGGGCAGCGCAGGTACACGTCCGACAGGAACTGCATTTCGATATGTTCAAAGCCCGTGCCGCCACAAGTCGGGCAGCGGCCATCGCCACTATTGAAGCTGAAGGTGCCGGGCGTGTAACTGCGTTCTTTGGATAGCGGGGCCTGGGCAAACAGCTTGCGGATAGGGTCAAAGGCACCGACATAGCTGGCCGGGTTGGAGCGGGCCGTTTTGCCGATAGGCGTCTGGTCCACCATCACTACTTCGGCAATTTGCTCGGCGCCCAGCAAGGCACCGTAAGGGCCAGGGGCTTCCGTCGGCTTGCCTTGCTGTTTCAGGATGGCCGGGTAGAGCACGTCCTGGATCAGCGTGGATTTGCCCGAGCCGGAAACACCGGTCACGCAGACCAGACGGCCCAGCGGAATGGACACGGAGATATGACGCAGATTGTGTGCGCTGACGTCTTCCAGCAGCAGGCGCGGGGTGTTGTCGGCCACAGGCATAGGGCGGGGCGATTCGATGCTCAGCTCGCCACTCAGGTAGCGGCCTGTCAGCGTTTCTGCACCGCGCAAGGCTTGGGGCGAACCATCAAACAGAATCTGACCGCCACGCTCGCCAGGGCCGGGGCCCATGTCCAGAATACGGTCGGCGGCCACCATCACTTGCGGGTCGTGCTCGACCACCACCAGGGTGTTGCCATTGCCGCGCAGACGATGCATTACTTCAATAATGCGGTGCATATCGCGTGGGTGCAGGCCAATCGAGGGCTCGTCCAGCACGAACAGGGTGTTTACCAGCGAGGTGCCCAGTGCCGTGGTCAGGTTGATACGCTGCACTTCACCGCCAGACAGGGTGCGGCTTTGGCGGTCCAGCGACAAATAGGACAGGCCCACATCGCACAGATAATCCAGGCGGGACAGGGTTTCTTTCAAGAGCAGATCAATGGCCGCATCGCGTGCATCGCCAAAGTGCAGGCCACGGAAAAATGTGCGTACGTGCTCGATAGGCAAACGCATCAGGTCTGGGACGCTCAGGCCGGGCATGGCATCCAGTTGCTCGCGCAGCCAGTTTGAATGCACGGGCATGAAACGTGGGTAGCGGGAATCGGCGGGGGCCGCCTGATCGCCTACACGCCACAAGCTGGCTTCGGGTTTCAGACGCGAGCCGGCGCAGGCCGGGCAGGTGTTGTAGCTGCGGTATTTGGACAGCAGCACACGCACGTGCATCTTGTAGGCGCGCGACTCCAGCCAGTCGAAAAAGCGTTGCGCGCCGTACCACTGGGTTTTCCAGGCCTGATTGCCGCCTTTCCAGTCCGGGGTGCCGTTAATCACCCAGTCGCGCTCTTCCTGGCTCAAGTCTTTCCAGGGCACGCTCAGGCGTACACCGGCTGCCGGAGCGTAGCGCTCCATCTCGACCTGACATTCTTTGTAGCTGGCTGTCTGCCAAGGGCGGATCGCACCTTCCAGCAGGCTTTTGCTGGGATCGGGAACGACCAGGCCGTAATCAATACCCATCACGCGGCCAAAGCCACGGCAGGATTCACACGCGCCCAGGGGCGAGTTGAAGGAGAAGGTGCTGGCTACGGGGGGGCTGTATTCAATATCGCACTGGGCACAGTGCAGACCCTGGCTGAAACGCCAGGCGGTTTCCGGGCCATCGGCACTGGCCGAGGCATACACCGTCAACTTGCCCTGACCGTGGCGCAACGCTGCTTCGATCGCTTCCATGAAACGTTCCGGCTCTACCGTGCTGGCACGGAAGCGGTCCTGAATCACATAGAGAAGCTTTTGCTCCGTGGGGGCGGCTTTGCTGCTTTTGCCCTTTTTCGTGCTGCTGCTGGCCGTGACGGTCTGTGTTTCTTCGTGGTGCAGGCGGGTGTAGCCCTGCTGATGCAGCAAGGTTTCAATTTCTTGCTGCGTGAAGTTGGCCGGAACCTTGACGGCAAAGGTCAGAACCAGGCGTGGGTCATCGTGGTCCTCTGCCAGCTTGCGAATCTGCTTGGCGATGCTGTCGGCATTGTCGCGGCGCACAGGCTGGGCGCACTGGCGGCAATACAACTCGCCCAAGCGGGCGTACAGCAGCTTGATGTAATCGTTCAGCTCCGTCATGGTACCCACGGTACTGCGCGAGTTGCGCACCGGGTTCACCTGGTCAATGGCAATGGCGGGCAGAATGCCTTCAATGCGATCGACCTGAGGTTTGTCCATGCGGTCCAGGAACTGGCGCGCATAGGGGGAGAAGGTTTCTACATAGCGTCGTTGGCCTTCTGCATACAGAGTGTCAAAGGCCAGCGAACTTTTGCCTGAGCCGGAAACGCCGGTAATAACCAGTAACTCGCCCGTTTTGATACGTACATTCAGGTTTTTCAGAGTGTTCTGGCGGGCGCCAAAAATGCGAATTTCTGAGCTCATGGCAAGGTCGGCTTTCTGGAGAGGGCAGAGTAGGGAAGCGGCAGCGAAAAGGCCTGTCAAACAGGCCCCATGCGCCAGTGAGAGCGGTACACGCCAGCAAGGTGTTGCCAGGGATGCACACTCTAGCCTTTGTATCTTAACGCGGATTACGGTAGAATTTCTGGTTAGCTATTGCGCTTTTGTCGGGATCATCCGGCAGGGCTTACATTAAGATCGGAGATCACCATGGCGGAAATCAAACGCACTCGCCGCAACACGCTGGAGCGTCGTTGCCTGGGTAAAGCATTCAAACGTCTGTTTGTGCGCGCACCCAAGGGCGTTTTCAAAATGCTGGAAAAGGTCAAGCGCGTCTAAGTGCCTGGCTTGAGCGGTGTACAAGCAGAAACCTGATTTTTCAGCTTGAAATCACACCCAGCAGCAAAAAAACCACAGGCTTGCCTGTGGTTTTTTTGTGCGCGTTTGATTTTGCTTCGGGTTTGTCTGGAGCCCTGCAGATAGTGCGCTGCACAGCGCCGTGCTTGCTTTATGATGATGTCATTCTGATGCAGATGTAAGTAGCTGCCCGTAACAATAATCAAAACAGTGGTTTATGGGGACACCCGCGTATGGAATGGCGCCATTTGTTCACCGTCCTGACACCTAGCTATAACCGCGCTCACACCTTGGAGCGCGTTTATCGTTCCTTGTGCGAGCAAACCTGTCAGGACTTTGAATGGGTGGTCATTGACGATGGTTCCACAGATGGGACATGGGAACTGGTGCAAGGCTGGCAACAGCAAGCCTCCTTTCCGATTCATTATGCCTGGCAGGAAAATCGTCACAAGAAGGCGGCGTTCAATCACGGCGTGGCTCTGGCCCAGGGTGAACTGGTCGTTGCTTTGGACAGTGATGACACCCTGCTGGTGAATGCGCTCTACGATATGGCGCAGATCTGGGCCGACATCCCTGTATCAGAGCGGGCAGCTTATGCAGGCATTACGGGTCTGTGTGTGCGACCGGATGGCAAGGTCGTCGGGGATATGTTTCCCCAGGATATTTTTGATGCCAGCTCTTTGGACATGAGTTTTCGCTACCACGTGCGGGGCGAGAAGTTCGGCTGTTTGAGTACCGTTGTGTTGCGCAAGTTTCCCTTTCCCGATCAGATCGACGGCTTTGTGCCAGAAAGCCTGGTGTGGCGGGCGATTGCCCGTGCGGGCTACAAGAACCGATTTGTGAACACCGTATTCCGTGTCTACCACGACAGCCCGGACTCCTTGTCGGTGCAAGGCAAAACCAGCCAGCAACATGCACTGGGCTTGTGGCTGCTGGCGCAGGATACGGTGGTGAAGTGTCTGCCCTGGTTCCGCTACGAGCCCAAGGCGTTCTTGATGGCTGCCGCGCGTTACACCCGCTTTGGGCTGCACCTGCGTGCCAGTGGGCGCAAGCCACCAGCAGGTTATGGCTTGAAAGGCCTGGCCTCTTATCTGCTGGTGGGTTTGATGTGGCCGGTGGGTGTCGCTTTATATCTGCGGGACAAGCGACGGGCCTGAACGCGATTAGTGCAGGGTGTGGCCGTGTGCGCCCGGTTCCGGGCTGTCATCATCGTCGTCCTCGTCGTCTTCATCCGTCTCATCCTCGACGGCGAAGGCATCTTCGCTCAGGGCGAAGGGCAGCAATTCTTCCAGGGTCTCGGTCCAGGCGACTTCCTCGCCTTCTTCGTCCACTTTGATAAAGCGCACAGGCTCGGCATCACTTAACTGGATGGCCCACAGGTAACGGCAGGCGTAGACCGCCGTGTCCTTGGGGTCCAAGCCGCCGCGGTTGCCCACGATGCGGGCCTGTTCGCCGCCTACCTGCACAATCGTGAATTCGCTTTCGTCTTCATTCTTGTCCAGGGGCATGGCAAAGATGACCCATTCAAAGCCGGTTTCTTCCGCTCCCACGATCTCGGCCAGGACGGCACGACCCAGGTAGGCACTCAGCGCATCGGCGGTGCGGCCCAGGGTTTCGATCTCTTCGGTGGTAAATACAAGTTCAGGGGCGTCAGGTGTGGGCATGGCGTTTTTGGATTGTCAGCAAAAGTGAGTATATTACCTGAGACAGGCCTGCACTCAGGCCGGGTGTTTTGTTCTGAACCTGACAGAAGCGCACCTTTCGGGCGCCAAACGCCTACAATCCCAGTTTTCCGAACACGACCTGTTTTTCCTTTTTAGGTTTATATGGCTCAATACGTTTATTCGATGAACCGCGTGGGCAAGATTGTGCCGCCCAAGCGGCAGATTCTGCGCAATATCTCCTTGTCTTTTTTTCCAGGTGCCAAGATTGGTGTGCTGGGCCTGAACGGCTCGGGTAAATCCACCTTGCTCAAGATCATGGCCGGGGTAGATACCGAGATCGAGGGCGAAGCCGTCCCCATGGCGGGGATCAAGATCGGTTACCTGCCACAAGAACCTCAGCTGAACCCCGAACACAGCGTGCGCGAAGCCGTGCAGGCCGGTTTGGGTCAGGTGTTCGAGGCGCGTCAGCGTCTGGAACAGGTCTACGCCGAATACGCCGAGCCCGACGCAGATTTTGACGCTCTGGCCGCCGAACAGGCCGAACTGGAATCCATTATTGCCGCCGCCGCGACCAGTGGTGCGGACGACATCGAAACCCAAATGGAAATCGCGGCCGATGCGCTGCGTCTGCCACCTTGGGATGCCTCCATTGCAAACCTGTCCGGTGGTGAAAAGCGCCGCGTGGCCCTGTGCCAGTTGCTGCTGTCCAAGCCTGATATGTTGCTGCTGGATGAGCCCACCAACCACCTGGACGCGGAAAGTGTGGATTGGCTGGAAGTGTTCCTGCGCCAGTTCCCCGGCACTGTAGTAGCAGTCACTCACGACCGTTACTTTCTGGACAACGCCGCCGAGTGGATTCTGGAACTGGACCGTGGCCACGGTATTCCCTGGAAGGGCAACTACAGCTCCTGGCTGGAGCAGAAAGACGACCGCCTGAAGCAGGAAGAGGCGTCGGAAAGTGCTCGTCAGCGCACCATCAAGAAAGAGCTGGAGTGGGTGCGCCAGAACCCCAAGGGACGTCAGGCCAAAGCCAAGGCCCGTCTGGCCCGTTTCGAGGAACTGTCCTCGCACGAATACCAGAAGCGCAACGAGACCCAGGAAATCTTCATTCCTGTGGCCGAACGTCTGGGTAATGAAGTTATTGAATTTGAAAACGTCAGCAAGGGCTATGGCGATCGTCTGCTGATCGACAACTTGAGCTTCAAGGTGCCAGCTGGTGCCATCGTCGGGATTATTGGTCCTAACGGTGCCGGTAAGTCCACCTTGTTCCGCATGCTGGCCGGTAAAGAGCAACCTGATTCCGGTACGGTCAAACTGGGCCAAACCGTCAAGCTGGCTTATGTGGACCAGTCGCGCGATGCCCTGGCTAATGAAAAGACCGTCTTTGACGCGATTGCCGATGGCGCAGACCTGCTGACCGTGGGCCGCTTTGAAATGCCATCGCGTGCGTACCTGGGCCGCTTCAACTTCAAGGGCGCGGATCAGAACAAGATCGTGGGCAATCTGTCTGGCGGGGAGCGTGGTCGTCTGCACCTGGCCAAGACCCTGATCGCAGGCGGCAACGTCTTGCTGCTGGACGAACCATCCAACGACCTGGACGTGGAAACCCTGCGTGCTCTGGAAGATGCCCTGCTGGAGTTTGCCGGCTCGGTCATGGTGATCAGTCACGATCGCTGGTTCCTGGACCGTATCGCCACCCACATTCTGGCTTTTGAGGGTGATTCGCAGGTCGTATTCTTTGATGGCAACTATCAGGAATACGAAGCAGACAAGAAGAAGCGTCTGGGCGAAGATGCTGCCAAACCTCGTCGTATCCGCTACAAGTCCCTGAAATAAGGAAAGTGCCATGCCTGTGCTCAATGCTCACCAGTCTTTCGTCCTGATTGTGGATATGCAAACGGGGCTCCTGCCCGCCATTGCAGACCACCAAGCCTTGGTCGAACGGGCCGGGAAGCTGGCACAGGCGGCGCGTCTTTTAGGGGTGCCGGTGCTGGCAACCGAGCATTGGGCCGAGAAAATCGGCCCAACCGATGCTTCTTTGTTACCACATATTGATAAAGTGCTGCATAAAACCCACTTCGATGCCACGCGCGAAGCCGATTTTTTGCCTGCCTTGCCGGTAGGGCGCACACGAGTCTTGTTACTGGGTACAGAGTCTCACGTGTGTGTGTTACAAACTGGCCTGGGTTTGATGGAGCGTGGTTATGAACCTGTGCTGGTCGGGGACTGCGTAGGCTCGCGCCATCCCGAGTCCCGACAAGCTGCCTGGGATCGCTGGGCGATGCATGGATTGGAGCGCGTTAGCGCCGAAATGGCCATGTTTGAATGGTTGGAAACGCCGGCTAACCCCGTATTCAAGCAGGTTCTGGCCCTGATCAAATAAACTGAACAAAAGCTGAATTACATCTGTTGCGTTGCCTAACAATAGGGTCTGGACTAATTGGCTCCGTAGGGTGAAGATAGACTTTAATGCCGTGTTGAGCACGGATACTTCACGGAGGTTTACGGATGAAAATGACGACTATCACTAAAGTGGGTATGGCCACGGTTCTGGCCGTCGTGATGGCGGGCTGCTCTTCCTGGGATGGTATGAGCAAACGTCAAAAGGGTGCCGTAACCGGCGCTGGTCTGGGTGGTGTGGCTGGTGCAGTCATCACTAATGGTGGCGTTCTGGGTACGGTCGGTGGCGCAGCGATTGGTGGCGTGATCGGCGATCAGATCGGCAAGAACCGCTAAATTCAAATTCTCTGATTGAGCTGAAACGCTCATCGGATTAAAAGCCTCAAAGCCTGGGAGATCCCTCCCGGCTTTGAGGCTTTTTTCTTGCTTAGGGCAGTAAGCAGGCTTGCGGTGATGTCTTACGGGTGGTGCCGCTCGTCCATCATGGAGCGATACCATTCGTGAAAGTGCTTCATGCCGTCTTCCAGCGGTGACTGGTAGGGGCCTACCTCGCAGACCCCACGCTCCATCAAGGCGCGGCGGCCGGCATCCATACGTTCGGCAATCTCATCATCTTCTATGGCCGTTTCCATATAGGCGGCGCGTTGTGCTTGCACAAAGTCACGCTCGAAAGCCACGATGTCTTCCGGGTAGTAGAACTCCACCACATTCATGGTTTCCTGCGGCCCCTTGGGGTACAGCGTAGAGAGCACCAGCACATGCGGATAGATCTCGATCATGTGGGTGGGGAAGTAGGTTACCCAGACGGCACCGAAATCCGGTGCTTCGCCCTGGCGGTAGGCCAGCAGATTGTCATGCCATTGGCGATAGGTAGGTGAGCCTGGATTGGCCAGGGCCTGATGCACGCCGACTCGTTGCAGGCTATACCAGTCGCTGAACTCCCACTCCAGGTCATCACAGGTCACGAACTGACCCAGACCGGGGTGGAAGGGGGCGACGTGATAGTCCTCCAGATAGACCTCGATAAAGGTCTTCCAGTTGTAGTTGCACTGGTGGATTTCGACGTGATCCAGCACATAGTCCTGAAAGTCGAATTCAGGGCGGCTGAACAAGGCGGCCATATCCTGGGCTGGATCGCGCGGGCCTTCAAACAGCAGGCCATGGCAATCGCGCAAGGGGTAGCGTTCCAGGTTCAGACAGGGCTTGTCCTTGAAACGGGGAGCCGCCAGCAAGTCGCCTTGCGCGTTATAAGTCCAGTTGTGCAGGGGGCAGACAATATTGCCGCCTGTGCTGCTCAGGGAGCCGTGGTTGGCCTGATTGGGCTGGCCGGGCATGCCACCAAGCATCAGGGCCTGACGATGCCTGCAGACGTTCGAGAGCAGTTCTACGCCGTGTTGGCTGCGTATCAGAGTACGGGCAGCGTTTTCCTGGATCAAGGTGCGCCAGTCGCCGGGTTCGGGAACAAGTTTTTCATTGCCGACGTACAAGGCCGACTGCTGAAAAATACGCTCTTGTTCGCGCTCGAACAGAGCGTGGTCGAAATAGGCGCTAACAGGAAGCTGGGGGTGAGCGGGCACAAGACGTGCCATCTGACCGAGCTCGGTCATGATTCCCTCCGCATGGGTCAATAAGCCAGGCCTCAGGGGGCATCGATGGCACTACTTGCCATCTCTGGCGCGAAGAAAAATCGGAACGGGCCGATTACCAAGGGAAAATTGTACCTGATCTATTAGCCGCCTAGCCGCATTGCGCTGCTCGTTGCAGGTGTTTTGCGGCTTGCTTTTGGTATAGGCGGCAGCCATGAAAATGGCCATCCGCAAGGGATGGCCATTTCAAGCAGCAAAGTTTTTCTGTCAGCGACGCTTTACTTGTTTTCCAGCGTGCTGGCATCAATTTGCGGCATTTCGATTTTGACTTCCAGCACTTCCAGCGAGTCCTGGCGATCAAGGTTCACCTTGATGTCATCGGGATTAATCTTCACGTAGCGCGAGATCACTTCGACCAGCTCTTTTTGCAAGCGGGGCAAGTAGTCCGGGGCAACACCCCCTTGGCCACGTTCGTTAATAAGGATCAGTTGCAGACGGTCCTTGGCAACTGTTGCCGACGTTTTCTTGTGACCGAGCAGGAAGGACAGGAAAGACATATTACTTTCCTCCGAACAGGCGCTTGAACAGACCTGGCTTTTCGTAATCCACAAAACGCAATGGTTTTTCGCCACCCAGGTAACGATCTACGATGTCCTGATAGGCCTGGGACACATCACTTTCCTTGATATGGATAACGGGTACTCCTTGGTTGGATGCTTGCAGCACGGTTTCCGACTCGGGGGTGACACCAATCAGCTTGATGCGCAAGATATCTTCAACGTCTTGCAAGGACAGCATCTCGCCGTCCGACACGCGTTTGGGGCTATAACGGGTCAACAGCAAATATTCTTTGATGGGCTCTTTGCCCTGTTCACCACGTCGCGATTTGGCGGCCAGAATGCCCAGGATGCGGTCCGAGTCACGAACCGAGGACACTTCGGGGTTGGTCACAACCAGCGCATCATCTGCGAAGTAGGAGGCCATCAAGGCGCCGGTTTCGATACCTGCGGGCGAGTCGCACACAATGTATTCAAAACCCATGCCCTTGAGCTCTTCCAGTACTTTTTCCACACCTTCGCGGGTCAGCGCGTCTTTGTCACGCGTCTGGGAAGCGGGCAGGATGAACAGATTTTCCAGCTGCTTGTCACGGATCAGGGCCTGGTTCAATGTGGCTTCGCCCTGGATCACGTTGACGAAGTCATACACCACGCGTCGCTCGCAACCCATGATCAAGTCCAGGTTGCGCAAGCCAACGTCAAAGTCGATGACCACGGTCTTGTGACCGCGCATCGCAAGACCAGATGCAAAACTGGCACTGGTGGTGGTTTTGCCCACGCCACCCTTGCCGGAGGTCACTACAACTATACGCGCCATGACAATCGGATTCCTTTGTTTTTCAAGTCACATAATCGTAAAGCATAACGGGCCTAATTTTGACATCCGTTCTGCCACTTAGCCTACTGCTTAGAAACAAAACATATCAATTGCTTTGTTCCGTGTCAGCTTACACGGTTGCGCTTGCACTTGCTTGCTCTCATGCGGGCTCTCAGTGCAAGCCTCTATAAAAAGCGCCGGCAAAAGCCGGCGCCTTGTACTGCTAGGAGCTCAGAGGATCAAATCTGAGCGTATCTTCTTCCAGCGTGACGACAACGGGCTTGTTGCGTAGCTGTGCATCCAGTCGCGTTTCAATAATGCGATACACACCGGCAATGGCAATCAGTTCCGGGTCCAGCTCGGTGGTGAAGATGCGTGCTTTTGCATCGCCACGGGCACCAGCCATGGCCTTGCCGCGCAGCGGACCGTAGACATGGATATTGCCATCGGCTACCACTTCTGCACCCTGACTGACCGCCCCGATCACGATCAGATCCGTGTGGCGCGCGTAGATGCGCTGGCCGGAACGCAGCTGACGATTGATGATGAGCGCAGCCGGAGCAATAGCGGGCGGAGGCGGGGCGACCGCCGCGGGTGCTTCTTGCTGGGCGGCTTGCGACAACACGGGCACTTCCTTGTCCGGTGCGGCCTGGGTTTGGGGGCGGGCTGGCGGATTGGACAACTCCACATGCGGCAAGCCGCTGTCGATGGCGTTATCGGCATGGTCAGGGTGGGCAATGATACCCACCGGGTGCAGCTTGTGCTCACGCAAAGCGGCAACCAGGGTGGCCCAATCCACCGGCGCATCAATAGCGCTGGCATCAATGACGACGGGTTCGTCCTCAAAGAAGGAGCCAGCGTCTTTCATGCGTTGAGACAGAGCGGCTAACTGCTCGGCCGTGTCAGCCGAACGCAGCACCACCCGTACGGCGTACAGCGTGGCGCTTTTGAAATCCAGGGCCTGCGGCCCTTTGGCATGAGTCTGATCGTTCACGTCAATAGCCTTAGACCCAAGTGTCTTTCAGAGTCGTAGTACGGTTAAGAACGGGTTTTTCTGGCGTGGAGTCCACACGGTCCGCCACAAAGTAGCCCAGGCGTTCAAACTGCCAGCGGGCATCGGGCGTAGCCTTGGTGCCGGGTTCCAGCCACCCCTGAATCACGCGCAGCGAGTTCGGGTTGATGTGCTCCAGGAAGTCCTGGTCGGCTGCATCAGGCTGAGGGTGGGCAAAGAGACGGTCGTACAGACGAATCTCGGCGGCAATCGCGTGCTCGGCGCTGATCCAGGTGATATTGCCCTTGACCTTGACCGAGTCCGCGCCGGGCGTGCCGCTCTTGGTGTCGGGCAGGTATTCCGCCAAAACCTGGGTGACATTGCCTTGCTCGTCCTTGACGCAGCCGGTGCAACGCACGACATAGCCGTACTTCAGACGCACGGTATTGCCGGGGAACAGACGGAAGTACTTTTTAGGCGGCTCTTCCTTGAAGTCCTCGCGTTCAATGTACAGGCGACCGGAGAAGGGGAACTCGCGCTGACCGGCTTCCGGATTGTGCGGATTGCGCGGTGCGTGGCACAGCTCGCTTTGGCCTTCCGGGTAATTGGTAATGATCAGTTCGATCGGGTCCAGAATGGCAACGCTGCGGTCGGCCACCGGGTCCAGATCATCGCGCAGGGCTTGTTCCAGCAGGCTGTAGTCCACATGTTGGGCTGCCTTGGACACACCCAGGCGGTCGGTGAACAGGCGGATGGCACCGGCGCTGTAACCACGGCGGCGCAAACCGGCCAGGGTAGGCATGCGCGGATCGTCCCAGCCCGATACGTGATTTTCCTGAACCAGCTGGCGCAACTTGCGCTTGCTGGTGACCACGTAGGACAGGTTCAGACGCGAGAATTCGTACTGCCTGGGCAGCGGGTCGGACAACTGACCCAGTTCGACCAGGCGTTCCAGAATCCAGTTATAGAAGGGACGCTGGTCTTCAAATTCCAGGGTACACAGACTGTGGGTGATGCGCTCGAGCGCGTCTTCGACGGGGTGCGCCCAGCTGTACATGGGGTAGATGCACCATTTGTCGCCAGTGCGATGGTGTTCGGCATGGCGGATACGGTACATGACCGGGTCGCGCATATTGATATTGGGCGAGCCCATATCGATCTTGGCGCGCAGGGCCATGCTGCCATCGGGGTGCTTGCCGTCGCGCATTTCGCGCAACAGCTTGATGGACTCCTGGGCAGGGCGGTCGCGCCAGGGCGAGTTCACGCCTTTTTCAGTCAGGGTGCCACGATTGGCACGCATTTCTTCAGCGCTTTGCTCGTCAACGTAGGCATGGCCCGCGTTCACCAGGGCTTCGGCAAACTGGTACATATAGTCGAAGTAGTCGCTGGCAAAGTACAGGTTCTCTTCTTTATTGAAGGTCCAGTCAAAGCCCAGCCATTTCACCATGTCGATAATGGCGTCCACGTACTCCTGTTCTTCTTTTTCAGGATTGGTGTCGTCAAAGCGCAGGTGGCAGGCACCTTGGTAGTCGCTGGCCAGTCCGAAGTTCAAACAGATACTTTTAGCGTGCCCAATGTGCAGATAGCCGTTGGGCTCGGGGGGAAAGCGCGTACGGATACGCGCGGCATCAACAGCCGCCCCTTCCTGGGTACTGGCCGGGCCTGGCTGACCGGCCCAGGATTTTTGTGCGTAACGGCCAGCGCTCAGATCCTGGTCGATGATCGTGCGCAGAAAATTAGATACGGGAGCGGGAGTGGTGTCAGAGGTCATACACGTTTGAAATAAAGAAGCCGACAGACTAATCGGCCATTTTGCCACGTTCTTGTTTTAGAGGGGTATTTACCCCATGAACGGGTTCTAAAAAATCAGGAAAGAACTTGGGGTAGTATGGTGGCGTTTGCAGGCCAATTCACCCTACACTAGCGCTCATTATGACGCACTCCGCCCTTTCTCTGTCTCATGCCCAGTTTTTCCTTAGCCTGGGCTTCATGCTGCTGTTTCTGGCCCTGGAGCTGGGACTGGCCTGGGTGTTGCTGTATTTCAAGATCAGAACCTTTGGCAACAAGGCCGCGGCCTGGATGGGGGCGTACCGTTTTTGGGTGCGTCTGTTTGCGCTGGCGTTTATTTTAAGCTTTGCGGCGTCCATGCCCGTGCTGCTTCAGTTTGGCAGTGTCTGGCCGGGCCTGATGGAGCAGGTGGGTGATGTTATCGGTCCCATGCTGGCCGCCTCCATGCTGTCCTTGTTCATTTTCAAATCCTGCTTTTTGGGTGTGATGCTGTTTGCCCAGCGCATGCTGTCCAATCTGGTTCATACCGTGGTGGTGCTGATGGTGGCCCTGGGCGTTACCGTCACGGCGTTCTGGCTGGTGGCGATTGTGGCCTGGATGCAGGTGCCAACGGGTGTCGATGTGATTGAAGGCCATTATGTGGTGATGGAATGGCTGGATGTGCTCAGCACGCCCGCCTTGCCCTGGTATGCCGGTCTTTTGTTTGCAGGCAGTTTGCTGACGGTGGCCTTTTTCATGTTGGGTGTAACCTGCGCCCAGACCATGCAAAAGCCGGTTACCGACCAGGAGCGTCTGGCCTTTCGCAGTGCCTTGTTTCTGGGCGGGGTGGCTTGGCTGGCCCTGATCCTCGCTGTGATAGGCAATGGTTTCATGACTGCGGAGCATCAGCCTGCCAAGGCAGCGGCTGCGGCGGCGTACTGGGAAAGCGGCTCGCAGCCTGATTTGATTCTGGTGGCGGCGCCCTCCGCCATGCAGGACAGTGTTCTGGGTGTGCTGCGCTGGTCTCATGCAGGTGGACGCTGGTTGGGTCGTAATGACAGTGGCATTTTGATGGGTCTGGATCAGTTTTCCGACGCCATGCCGCCCGTCACCCTGACCTTCTGGTCCTTCCGTGTAGCCGTGCTGGCAGGAGCCTTGATGCTGTTCCTGCTGCTGTGGGTCTTGTTGCGCACTCGCCGTTATGGCCTGGACCCGCACTCTCTTTCTTATAGAGAACGTCAGCTCATGGTGGTCGCCTCGGTGTTGGGCTGGATCATGTTGCTGGGTGGCGTAGCCTACGTCTTGTTGGGCTTTTTGCCTTATCTGGTCGGTAACGATATTCAGGCCGTGCAAGTGCAAAGCACCGAGAGCGTCTTTACCGTCGGGCTGGGTTTGCTGAGTTACGGCCTGGTCTACATCTTGTGCATGATTGGTTTTTTCCAGAAGTTGCGACATGCCGTTCGTTTTGGTGTGGTACCGATCGCGCGACATCGGGGGCGGGCATGATTGA
Source organism: Alcaligenes sp. Me129 (assembly GCF_050487245.1). Taxonomy (NCBI): domain Bacteria; kingdom Pseudomonadati; phylum Pseudomonadota; class Betaproteobacteria; order Burkholderiales; family Alcaligenaceae; genus Alcaligenes; species Alcaligenes sp. Me129. The sequence continues at coordinate 168,591 of NZ_JBKQGX010000005.1, read as the reverse complement.
CTCTTTTGCAAATGCGTTGGGCCTGGGCGCCCATGATCCGGCGTTCTGGATGCCGCTGGCGTTTCTGGCCCTGTTCTTTTTGATTATTGTGGCCGGGACGGTTCTGGACGGCTTCGATATTGGCGTGGGCTGTCTGTCCTTGCTGGCACCGGACTCCTTGCGTCCCCGCATGCTGTCATTGCTGAGCCCCTGGCGCGATGCCAACGAGTTCTGGCTGTTTCTTGGCCTGGGTTTGTTTGTCTGCGCTTTCCCCAAAGCCTGGGGGGCGGTGATGGGCGGCCTGTACGGACCGTTATGTGCGCTGGGCGTGGGCGTTTTTGCCCGTTCCGTCTCTTTCGAATTCCGACTGCGCGCGCCGGTAGAGCGTCAGTCCCGCTGGCAAATGGGTTTTGCCCTGGGGTCCTGGTTGACGGCGTTCTCCCATGGTGTGTTGCTGGCGCAGGTCGTAGTGGGCTTTCAGAGCGATGCCGGTTATATCTGGTTCTCTGTCTTCATGGGCTTTTGCGCTATTGCCGCGTACTGCTTGCTAGGTGCTAGCTGGCTCATCATGCGTGAAGCAGGCGAGCTGCGTGCCCGGGCGGTCAATTGGGGCCGTCGTTCGGTACGCTGGTTTGCGGCCGGTGCCGTGGGTGTGTCCGTCGTGTTGGCCTTTGTGAATGCCGGCGTGCTGCTTAAATGGAGCGACGGGCCGTATTGGGGTTTGGTATTGTTCCTGTGGGCCTTGATTCTCAGCTGCTTTGTGTCGATTGAAATGAGCCTGCAGCGCATGATCAACAGCAGCTATCGCACCACGACCTTGCCCTTTTTGCTGACCCTGTTCGTGATGGTGTCCGTCATGGCCGGGCTGGCGTTCAGCTTCTTCCCCTATCTGATCCTGGACGAGATGACGATCTGGGACGCCGCCGCCGGGGTGCCAGCCCTGAGCCTGATCCTGTCGGCGATTGTGATTACCTTGCCCATCGTGCTGATTTTCAACGTGTGGGTGTACTGGCGCATGTTTGGATTGTCCCGCCCACCTTTGCCGCCCAGCTTTAAAGGCTGACCTTTTTTATGATTGCCCATTCCGTGCTGTCGATGCGCAAGCGTCTGCAGGGTTTCAAGTGGTTGTCTGATATGCCCGCCATGCTGGCCTGGGCGGTCTTGGCTGGTATTTTGGGTGCCTTGGCGACTTTGGCCTTTCATCAGGGCATGCGCTTGGTGCAGCAAGTTGTCACGGGTCAGCACGGCGGGATCGTCGCAGTCACGGAAAGTCTGCCCTGGTACATGCGCCTCCTGTTTCCCACCTTGGGCGGTTTGTGTGCCGGTATCCTGCTATGGCTGGCAGGGCGTCTGCCGTCGGGAAGCAATTCTGACTATATGGAAGCTGTGGCCATTGGCGATGGCCGCTTGTCCATTCGCCAGGGGCTGCTGCGATCCTTGTCGTCCTTGATGACGGTGGCCTCGGGCGGCTCGATTGGCCGCGAAGGGGCGATGGTGCATCTGGCCTCTTTGTCCGCTTCCGCGATTGGCCGTTTCACCTTGTTTGGTGAAGCCCGTCTGCGCCTGCTGGTGGCCTGTGGTGCCGCAGCCGGTGTAGCTGCCGCTTATGGCGCTCCGATCGCCGGTGCCGTGTTTGTGGCCGAGATTGTGCTGGGTACCATGACCATGAGCAGCTTTGGCCCCCTGTTGATGGCGGCTGTCAGTGCTCACCTGACCATGCGTATGCTGGGCGGTTATCACGCCCCTTACGAAATGACGAATGTTCAGGCCGTTGCGGGTTGGGACATCTTGCCCTTTCTGGTCCTGGGTGTGCTGATTGGTCTGGCTGCACCCGCTTTCCTGAAATTGTTGAATCTGTTCCGCACCCTGTTCAAGCGTACTGGCCTGGGTTTGCCTTTGCGCTTGGCTTTGGGTGGTTTGTTGCTGGGACTTTTGCTGATTGTCATGCCGCGCGTGGCCGGTAATGGCTTTAGCGTAGTGTCCTCCATGCTGCACAGCGACTGGGCCTGGTACAGCGTGCTGCTTATCCTGGCGTTCAAGGTTCTGGCCACAGGGCTGACAGTTGGTTCGGGCGCTGTCGGCGGTGTGTTTACCCCCGCCATCTTTGTGGGCGCGGCCTTTGGCACCTTGTTTGGTCAACTGACTTTGCTGATCTTGCCGGGTCTGGATTTACCGTTGTACTTGTTCACCCTGGTGGGCATGGGCGCGTTTCTGGGGGCCGCCACCAGCGCTCCCTTCATGGCCATACTGATGTTGTTTGAAATGACATTGAGCTATCAGTTGGTGCTGCCCTTGATTGTGGCCTGTGTCATGGCTTATTTTGTGTCCCGTGGTGTGGCCGAGGTCGCCATGTATGAAGTCACCCTGGTGCGCGAGCGCGATGCCTTGCTGCGCCACAAGTTGCGTCACACCACCTTGGCCGAGCTGGTACGTCCAGCTGATACCGTCGTCAGCACCACTACTCAAATGCGCGATGCCTTGCAGATGTTTCTGGACTACCCCGTGCGCTATTTGTATGTGGTGAACGAGGAGCAGGTTTATCAAGGTGTGATTGCTCAGCCTGACCTGACTCGAATGTTGTTGGACGACAACGCTGCCCAGGAGCGTGTGGTGGGCGATATTCTGCGCATGGATTTCGTCAAGACGCTCTACCCGAACATGAGTCTGGACGAGGCTCAGGAACACTTTGTGAGCTTTGCTGGAGAGCGTCTGCCCGTATTGAATGGTGACGGCTCGGGTCGTCTGATTGGTGTAGTCTATAAGTCTGCTGTGCTGGAAAAATACTCCGCCATCAAACGCTCCCTGGATGCGAGCGGCGAAGTGATGCTGGATGCCCGGCGCTAAACTCTTTTTGTGACATAAATCATGCGTACAAAAGCTTGCCAGCGAGGCTTGGCAGGCGGGCTGTTGGTCGGTCTTGCCATGCTGTTCGCTGTTCCATTGGCCACCGCTCAAAATCGTGTTGGGCTGGAGAATTTGTCTGCTACCCGCGTGTATGGCGTGGATGAGGCACAGGCCATTCCGGCCCAGGAGCTCCCGCCTGTGGAGCCATTTTTTGATGCTACGCAGTGGCATCGCCAAGGAGATCAGGACTTGCTCAGTCCAGCGGCCTCCATGGATTACACATTTTCCGATTTCAGTCTGAGCGGTGCCAGCACCGCCAGTCTGGCGCGCTCCATCCAATATAGTCAGCAGTCCTCTCCAATTTGGAGTGCCCGCTGGTTAAGTAGCGCGCCCGACCAGGTCTGGCAGTTTGGCGAGCGCAACTGGCGCTATGTGAATGAAGACGGACTGCAGCTGACCCTGGGCAATGACACGGTTACCGCACCGGACTGGGCGCGGCCCGTGGAACTGGGCGGTATCAATATCACTCAGCAGTTCGAGCAGGGCCCGGCCGGGCCATGGCGTTATGCCCTGGCTGTTGGCGCGCTGGATATGACGGGCAAGCAGGATAACGGGGATCTGGTGTATGGCTCTTCGGCCGGCAGCTTGATGCTCAGCACCGATGTCACCAGTCGTACCAGTATTGATACTCAGATGGAAAGCGCTCGTGATTTTGGGCTGACCGGTCTGGGTGCAACCTATCGATCGCCGGACTTTGGCGTGTGGCAGGCCAGCGTGGCCAAAGCTTCCCATGCGGTGGGGCAAGGTTGGCGTTATCAGGCAGCCTATGGCCTGGATGTGCTGGATGATTTGCATCTGCAGTGGCAGGGTGAACGCTACCAGGACAATTTTCTGGATTTGAGTCGTTACCAGGGCATGAAGGTGGATGCGGCTAGCAGTCGGCAGATTGTCGGCCTGTCCGTGCCCCTGCGCCGCTGGGGTGAAGTGAAGACTCAGTACGAGGTGCAGCAGGTAGTTGCCGGGGGGGAGAACCGCTACCTTGGGGTCACGCAGCAGTTCTGGTACAGTCCCCACCTTAGGGTGGGTTTGCAAGCTCGCCGTCATCTGGAAAGTCGTCAGTCGAACATCGCGCTGCGTTTTTCTATTCCGATTTTTTAAGCAGGCGGCATGGCCCAGTCAGCACTTGAGGTTCTTCAGGAAGTTTTTGGTTATGACAGTTTTCGTGGTTCTCAGCACGAGATTATCGAGACCCTGATCCAAGGCGGCGACGCCCTGGTCTTGATGCCCACCGGCGGCGGCAAGTCGCTCTGTTACCAGATTCCTGCTTTGGTGAGACCCGGCACCGGTGTGGTGGTGTCTCCCCTGATTGCCTTGATGCAGGATCAGGTGGACGCCCTCAACGAGTTGGGCGTTAACGCGGCGTATCTGAATTCCACCCAGGATTGGCAAACTGCCCGCGAGGTCGAGCGCGAGTTTCTGACGGGGCAGTTGGATCTGCTCTATGTGGCTCCCGAACGTTTGCTGACAGACCGCTGCCTGGATTTGCTGGCACGCGGCCAGATTTCCCTGTTTGCCATTGACGAAGCCCACTGCGTATCGCAATGGGGTCACGATTTTCGCCCTGAGTATCTGGGTCTGGACTTGCTGGCCCAGCGTTGGCCAGGTGTGCCACGGGTTGCCTTGACGGCTACCGCCACTCAGTTGACGCGGGTAGAAATTGCCCAGCGCTTGAAGCTGGAAGAGGCCCGGCATTTTGTTGCCAGTTTTGATCGTCCCAATATTTGCTACCGCATCATCGAAAAGAACGAGGTGCGCAAGCAGCTCCTGAGTTTCATTCAGGAAGAGCACTCCGGAGATGCGGGGATTGTGTATTGCCTGTCGCGTTCACGCGTGGAAGACACGGCCGAGTTCCTGTGCAAGAACGGTATTCATGCCTTGCCCTATCATGCAGGACTGGACGCGCAGCAACGCGCCATTAACCAGGCTCGTTTTCTTCGAGAAGAAGGAGTGGTCATGGTGGCGACCATTGCTTTTGGCATGGGCGTCAATAAACCGGATGTGCGTTTTGTAGCCCACATTGACTTGCCCAAATCGGTGGAAGGGTATTACCAGGAAACCGGACGGGCAGGGCGCGATGGCGAAGTGGCCACGGCCTGGCTGGCTTATGGCTTGCAGGACGTGGTGCAATTGCATCGCATGATTAACCAGTCGCAAGGCGATGCGGCACACCGACGCCAGCAGGGTCACGCGCTGGATGCCATGTTGGGCCTGTGCGAAACCATTTCCTGCCGCCGTCAGCGCTTGTTGGCGTATTTCGATCAGCAGATCGAACCTTGCGGTAACTGCGACACCTGCCTGGAAGCGCCAGAAGCCTGGGATGGCACAGTGGCGGCGCAGAAAATGCTCTCCACCATCTATAGATTGTGGCGTGAGCGCGGTCAGCGCTTCGGGGCCGGGCACCTGATCGACATTTTGCTGGGCAAGCTGACGGATCGTGTCAAAGAGCATGAGCACGACAAGCTTACCGTCTTTGGTGTGGGCAAGGATTTGACCGATCAAGCCTGGCGCGGAGTGCTGCGCCAGTTGCTGGCGCATAGCTTGGTCACGGTGGACCCGGAAGGCTACGGCACCTTGTTGCTGACCGAGGCCAGCCGTGAAGTGCTCAAAGGGGAGCGGACCTTGATGTTGCGGCGCGAAACCGTAACACGTGGACCGGCTGCACACCGAGTAAAAGGTCAGGCGCCTGCCGGACCTGCTCTGGAACCCGACCAACAGAGGCGGTTCGAGGCTTTGCGCGCCTGGCGTGCGGCTACCGCACGCGAACATGGTGTGCCGGCCTATGTCATTTTCCATGATGCCACTTTGCGCGAAGTGGCTATTCGTTGCCCTAGTTCAGAGGCTGATCTGGAGCCAATTACAGGCATAGGCGTACGCAAAAGAGAGGCCTATGGCGAGGCTTTGCTGCGCTGCGTGCAAGAGTTCCAGACGCAATAGGAAATTGTTAGCAGAGCAAAGTTTGGTTGCATTTTTATGTGCCGAATCTGCTCTGCAGTTCAAAAACCGCTATTCGCTCAATCCGCTATATGTAGTAGAATGACGTCAATATCACACTATATATGGTGTGCATCAACTGACGCTGGCGGCTGCAAAAGCCGCGTCTTCCGTCAATCTTCACCGATTTCCGAGACTGAAATGCAATCAACCGAACAGTTAATGGTCACTAAAAGAGATGGCCGTACAGAACCTATTAACCTCGACAAGATTCACCGAGTGGTTGATTGGGCCGCTGAAGGTCTGAGTAATGTGTCCGTCTCTCAAGTAGAGCTGCGCTCTCACATTCAGTTCTATAACGGCATTCGCACTAGCGACATCCACGAAACGATCATCAAGTCGGCTGCGGATCTGATCTCCGAAGATACGCCTGACTACCAATATCTGGCTGCCCGTCTGGCGATTTTCCATCTGCGCAAAATCGCTTTTGGTCAGTTTGAACCTCCAAGCCTGTTCGATCACGTGACCTTGCAAACCAAGGAAGGTCGCTACGATCCGCATCTGCTGCAAGACTACACGCGCGCCGAGTTCGATGAGCTGGATGCCCATCTGGATCACTGGCGTGACATGAACTTCTCCTACGGTGCCGTCAAGCAGCTGGAAGGCAAGTACCTGATTCAAAACCGCGTGACCAAGCGCATTTACGAAAGCCCCCAGTTCCTGTACATGCTGGTGGCCATGTGCCTGTTCGCTCGTTACCCTGCCGACACTCGCCTGGGCTTTATCAAGCGCTTTTACGACGCGGTATCGCAATTCAAGATTTCCTTGCCCACGCCCATCATGGCTGGTGTGCGCACACCCACCCGTCAGTTCAGCTCTTGCGTGCTGATCGAATGTGACGACAGCCTGGACAGCATCAATGCCACGACCAGCGCCATTGTCCGTTACGTATCGCAGCGCGCCGGTATCGGTATCAACGGTGGTCGCATTCGCGCCGTCGGTAGCGAAATTCGCGGTGGTGAGGCTCAGCACACCGGCTGCCTGCCTTTCTTCAAGATGTTCCAGGCCGCTGTGAAGTCCTGCTCGCAAGGCGGCGTGCGTGGTGGTGCGGCAACCTTGTTCTACCCCATGTGGCACCTGGAAGTGGAAACACTGCTGGTTCTGAAGAACAACCGTGGTGTGGAAGAAAACCGTATCCGTCACCTGGACTACGGTGTTCAGATCAACCGCTTGCTGTACCAACGCTTGATCAAGGGCAGCCACATCACGCTGTTCTCGCCTCATGACGTGCCCGGTCTGTACGAAGCCTTCTTTGCCGACCAGGACGAGTTCGAGCGTCTGTACGAGATGTACGAACAAGATCCCGCCATCCGCAAGCGCAGCCTGCCTGCTGTGGAGCTGTTCTCCCTGCTGATGCAAGAGCGTGCCAGCACCGGCCGTATCTACATTCAGAACGTGGACCACTGCAACACGCACAGCCCATTCCAGGCCGACCGCGCTCCCGTGCGCCAGTCCAACCTGTGCATGGAAATTGCCCTGCCCACCAAGCCTTTGAACGATCTGAACGATCCCGAAGGTGAAATCGCGCTGTGCACGCTGTCGGCTTTCAATCTGGGTGCTCTGGAGTCCCTGGACGAGCTGGACGGTCTGGCTGAACTGATTGTTCGCGCTCTGGATGCTTTGCTGGACTATCAGGACTACCCGGTCAAGGCTGCACTGAACGCAACCAACAAGCGTCGCTCCCTGGGCGTTGGCGTCATCAACTACGCTTACTACCTGGCCAAGAACGGCACCCGTTACTCCGACCCGGCAGCGTTGGGCCTGACCCACCGTACCTTTGAAGCCATCCAGTACTACCTGTTGAAGGCTTCGGTACAGTTGTCGCGTGAATACGGTCCTTGCGACGCCTTTGACGAAACAACCTATGCCAATGGACTGCTGCCTACCGACACCTACAAGAAAGATGTAGACGGTATTTGCAACGAGCCGCTGCACCTGGATTGGGAAGCCCTGCGTGCTGACATCGTCAAGCACGGTCTGCGCAACTCCACCCTGACCGCCTTGATGCCTTCGGAAACCTCCAGCCAGATTGCCAATGCCACCAATGGTATTGAGCCTCCGCGTGGCCTGGTGTCCGTCAAGCAGTCCAAGGACGGCATCTTGCGTCAGGTGGTGCCTGAATTTGAAAAATATAAGGATCAGTACGAGTTGCTGTGGCAAATGCCTGGTAACGACGACTACCTGAAGTTGGTTGGCGTGATGCAGAAGTTCGTTGACCAGTCGATCTCTGCGAACACCAACTATGACCCACAGCGGTTCGAGGGTGGTCGCGTACCGATGAAGCAACTGCTCAAGGACTTGCTGCTGGCCTACAAATACGGTGTGAAGACCTTGTACTACCACAACACCCGCGACGGTGCCGATGATTCGCATGGCGAAGTAGAGGACGACGGTTGCGCAGGCGGCGCGTGCAAGATCTAAGCAAGGGTAAAGAGCATCATGACTACCTATAGTACTTTTTCTAAAACGGATAACGACCAGCTCAAAGAACCCATGTTCTTTGGGCAGCCGGTGAACGTGGCTCGCTACGACCAGCAAAAATATCCGATTTTTGAAAAGCTGATTGAAAAGCAGTTGTCCTTCTTCTGGCGTCCGGAAGAAGTGGACATCACCCAGGATCGGATCGACTACCAGAACCTGCCTGACCACGAAAAGCATATTTTCATCAGCAACCTGAAATATCAGACCTTGCTGGATTCCATTCAGGGCCGCAGCCCCAACGTGGCCTTCCTGCCTCTGGTATCGATTCCGGAGCTGGAAACCTGGATTGAAACCTGGGCTTTCTCCGAGACAATTCACTCGCGCTCGTACACGCACATCATTCGCAATATTGCCAATGATCCGTCCGTTATTTTTGACGACATCGTGCGTAACGAAAACATTCAGCTGCGTGCGGCCGATATTTCTTCGTACTACGACGATCTGATCAGCGACACCATGCTGTATGCCCAACTGGGCGCGGGCGAGCATGAGATCAACGGTGAAACCCGCACGCTAAGCGTCTACGAGCTGAAGAAGAAGCTGTACCTGTGCATGATGAGCGTCAATATTCTTGAGGCCATCCGCTTTTACGTCAGCTTTGCCTGCTCCTTCGCTTTTGCCGAGCGCAAGTTGATGGAAGGTAATGCCAAGATCATTCGCTTGATTGCGCGTGATGAAGCGTTGCACCTGACTGGTACGCAACACATCATCAATATCCTGCGTTCCGGTAGCGATGATCCCGAGTTCGCTCAGATTGCCCGCGAACTGGAGCCGGTCTGCTTTGATATGTTCAAAGACGCAGCCGAGCAGGAGAAACAGTGGGCGGATTACCTGTTCCGCGACGGTTCCATGATTGGTCTGAACAAGGACATTCTGGGACAGTACGTGGAATACATCACCAATATCCGTATGGGTGCTGTGGGCCTGAAGCCTGCGTTTGAGTCCGTCAAACACAACCCCATTCCCTGGATCAACACCTGGCTGTCCTCGGACACCGTGCAGGTGGCACCTCAAGAGGTGGAACTGAGCTCTTACCTGGTCGGTCAGATCGACTCGGCCGTGTCGGCTGGCGACTTCGACGGTATCGAGTTATGAGTCAAGTCCGGACAACTGATCATGACTTTCAGTTGCGGGACGGCGAAACTTTGTTGGAAGGTTTGGAACGAACCGGCCATCAGGTTGAGTATCAATGCAGGAGCGGCTATTGCGGCTCCTGCCGTATTCCTCTTGTGTATGGAAAGGTTGCTTATAAAGAGCAGCCTTTAGCGTATGTCGGCCCAGGCGAGGTTCTGCCGTGTTGTTGCACGGTACTCGAACCGATCATGGTCGACTGTCAGCGCATTGCCCGGATTGAGGAGGAACCGGAGGATCAGTTCGGCTTTACCGGGCTGAATCCCTGATTCCTCTGTCTCCCTTTAGCTGGCCAAGCGCTTTTCTTCCAACTTTTCCCAACGCTCAAATAACTGCTCCAGGTCAGTGTTGAGCTGATCCAGTTGTTGGTTGATCTCGTCGGCTCGAGCAGAGCCATCTTTATACAGATCCGGTGCGCTCAGCTGTTCTGCCAGTTCGGCTTGCTGGCTTTCTATAGCCGCAATCTTCTCGGGCAACGCGTCCAGTTCCTTTTCTTCCCACGGGGCCAGACGGCCAGGCTTGTTAGCCTTATTGTTGCGCTCTGCAGCAGGCTTTTCAGTGGCGGCGGGAGTTGGAGTGCTGGCTGCCGGTGTCTCGGCTTTGGCTTGCGGGCGTTGTGCCAGCCACTCGTCGTAGCCACCCACATACTCGCCCCAATGGCCGTCGCCTTCGGCCGCAATCACCTGGGTGACCACGTTGTCCAGGAAGGTACGGTCGTGGCTGACCAGCAGCACGGTGCCCGTGTAATCCTGAATCAGGTCTTCCAGCAGCTCCAGAGTTTCGATATCCAGGTCGTTGGTCGGTTCGTCCAGTACTAATACATTAGTAGGTTGGGCAAACATGCGGGCCAGCGCCAGTCGGGCACGTTCACCGCCAGACAGACTGCGTACCGGGGAGTGAGCGCGGGCTGCCGGGAACAGGAAGTCTTCCAGGTAGCTCATGATGTGCTTGCGCTGATTGCCAATTTCCACCCACTCACTGCCGGGGCTGATGGTGTCCGCCAGAGTGGCGTTTTCGTCCAGGCGACTGCGCATCTGGTCAAAGTAGCCAATGTTCAGTTTGGTACCGTGGCGTACAGTGCCAGAATTAGGCTCTTGCAAACCCAGCATGATGCGTAGCAGTGTGGTTTTGCCGGCGCCGTTGTGGCCGATCAGGCCAATACGGTCTCCTCGCATCAGCACGGTGGAGAAATCCTTGATCAGGATGCGGTCGTCGTAGCCGTGTGTGACATCTTGCAGTTCAGCGACCAGCTTGCCGGAGCGCTGGCCTTCGGAAATGGCGAATTTGACGTCGCCCGAGCGCTCGCGTCGCTCGGCACGATCACGGCGCAATTGTTCCAGGCGGCGAACACGACCTTCATCTCGGGTGCGGCGGGCTTGCACGCCTTTGCGAATCCAGACTTCTTCCTGGGCCAGAAATTTGTCGAATTTGGCATTTTGTTGCTTCTCTGCTTCCAGGTATTCAGCCTTGCGTTCCTGCCATTGGCTGAAGTTACCGGGGAAACTGAACAACTTGCCACGATCCAGCTCGACAATCCGCGTTGCCACCACATCCAGGAAACGGCGGTCGTGGGTAATGATGACCGCGCTGCCACGGAAATCCAGCAGCAATTGTTCCAGCCAAAGAATGCCGTCAAAGTCCAGGTGGTTGGTGGGTTCGTCCAGCAAGAGCAGGTCGGGTTCGTTCACCAGGGCATTGGCCAGGGCGACGCGTTTACGCTGTCCGCCCGACAGGCTGCCAGCCAGTGCATCCGGATTCAAGCCCAGCTTGTCGATCAGGGCGTTGACGCGGGCAGGGCGTTGCCAGTCTTCGGCTTCGGTGAAATCGCCACACAGCAAATCGTAAATGCTCAGATTCGGATCCAGCTCCGGTTCTTGTTCGACGGTGGCTACTTTCAGCCCGCCCAGTCGTTTGACCTGACCATCGTCGGGAGCTTGACGTTGATCCAGAATTTTCAAAAGCGACGATTTGCCAGCACCATTGCGCCCGATCAGACCGATACGTTCGTTGCTTTGAATGACCAGATCGGCATGGTCCAGCAAAGCATGGTGGCCGAATGCCAATTGGGCATCGGTCAGGGAAATCAGATTGGTGGACATAAGACTCCAGATAAATCAGCGCGTCCTGCGAATTTCTCTATTGTCGCAGGTTACAATGCATCTGTGAGGCAGGCTGGGCAGTCGCGGTACGCAAGTATCGAGGAAGGTCCGGACTCCATAGGGCAGGGTAGCGGCTAACAGCCGTCCGGCAAGTGTGGCATCACGCCAGACGAGCCGAGGACCAGGGCCACAGAGACGAGACCACAGCAAGGGCTTGCGCAAGCAGGCACAGATACGGCGACTTCCGTGTTTTCTTGTACTTCGGTGCAAAGTGCTGTGGGGTGAAACGCGGTAACCTCTACCCGGAGCAATACCAAATAGGCATACGCAGGCTTTTAGCCCGAGAGGCGGCTCGTCTCAGTATGCGGGTAGGTAGCTAGAACCGGCCAGTAATGGTCGGTCCAGAGGAATGATTGCCGGCCAGCGGGTTCCCGCTGGCATACAGAATCCGGCCTATAGGCCTGTCTCACACTTCTCCCGGCGTTCGCCATCAATTGCACCGATTTCGTACATTTGAAAGCAATTGTTAAGGATGTTGAATCCTTGGCAAGAGTCGCTTGCGCGCATTTTTATAACAATTCACTTTTAATGCGCCCTGCAATTTCTTGATTTCACACAGTATTTTTTTTTAGCCACTTCTAGGATAGTGCGCTAAGTGCTTGTTGTGATTGAAAAAATTGCAACCACTGCCTTGACCGCAAAGGCTTTCCCCCGTAGAGTGGGGAAAAGTAGGAAATAGTGTAAAAAAGTGGGGGAAAATAGTGTTCCAAGGCAGCAGCGCACTCACACTGGATGCTAAGGGTCGGATGTCCATTCCGACTCGGCACCGTGACGCGCTTTTGCAGCAGGAACAAGGCCGCTTGACCCTCACTCGCCATCCCGACGGCTGTTTGCTGGTGTATCCGCGCAGTGTGTGGGAAGAAAAGCGCGAACAAATTGCCCGCTTCCCCATGAGTGCCCGTTTCTTGCAACGCCTGCTGCTGGGTAGTGCTCAGGACGTTGATCTGGACTCCGCTGGTCGGATATTGATCGCTCCCGAACTGCGCACCGCAGTGGGGTTGGAGCGCGACGCCATGCTGCTGGGTATGGCCACCCATTTTGAGTTGTGGAATGCGCAGGAACTGGAACGCCGACAGGCCCAGGATCTGGCTGAAAACTCCACAGACGTATTCGACACTTTTTCTTTCTGAGTAAGTCATGACGCTGGTACATCGATCCGTGCTGCTGGAGCCTACGGTGGCGGCCCTCGTGGATCCGTCCTTTGAGGCCCGGCGCTGGGCGCAAAACCCCGAAATCCAGGGTTTGGCCGATGGTGTGTACGTCGATTGCACTTTTGGTCGTGGCGGTCACAGCCGTCTGTTGTTGTCGCACTTGAGTCCCCAGGGGCGCCTGATCGTGATCGACAAGGATCCGCAAGCGATCGCCGTGGCCCAGGAGCTGGCAGCACAAGATAGCCGTGTGACGGTTGTACATAGTGGTTTTGGTGATTTGGCCCAGGCTCTGGACGAGCTGGATGTGGGGCCATTGCAAGGCGTCATGATGGATTTGGGCATTTCCTCGCCACAAATCGACGACGCAGAACGAGGTTTCTCTTTTATGCGCGAAGGTCCGTTGGACATGCGCATGGATACCAGCGGTGGTTTGACCGCTGAACAGTGGCTGGCTGAGGTCAGCGTAGAAGTTTTAAAGGAGGTCATTGCAGAATATGGCGAAGAACGGTTTGCTTTCCAGATTGCAAAGGCGATTGTTGATCGCCGCCAATCCCGCCCGCTACATACAACGCGTGATCTCGCCGAGCTCGTCGCCGGTGTCGTCCGCACGCGCGAAAAGGGTCAACATCCGGCAACCAGGACCTTCCAGGCTATACGGATTTACCTCAATCGTGAGCTCGAAGAGCTCGCGTACGCGCTTCCGTCAATTCTGAGTCGATTGGCGACTCGGGGCAGGCTTGCGGTGATTGCATTTCATTCACTGGAGGACCGCATGGTCAAACAGTTCATGAACGCAGCTGCGCGTCCCGCGCAGGAACAGTCACGTCTACCTATCCTAGAAAAAGACTTGCCCCAGCCTCTGGTGCAGTCTTTGGGCAGAATCTTGCCCACCGACGAGGAGTCCAGCGACAACCCCCGAGCTCGCTCGGCGGTATTACGTGTGGTGCAACGCACCGACACCCCCATCCCCCAGGACTGGATGCGCAGCGCCAGCGAGCGTCTGCTGCAACAGGCCGCCTATAGCCGACAGCCCGCCGGCAAGCGAGGCCGCCGATGATGCGCCTGGTCATCACCCTCTCTTTGGTGTTGATGCTTTCGGCCATCTCTTTGGTGACGGCGCGCTATCAGGCGCGCGAGCTGTTTGTGCAAACCGATCGGCTGGTCACCAAAGCCGGTGAACTGGATACGGACTGGCGTCGTCTGCAACTGGAACGGGCCGAGCTGGCCCGTAACGCTCGCGTGGACGATATTGGTCGCAACGAATTGGGCCTGGTGTTGAGCTCTCCCGAGCGCACTCTCTATTTGCAAGGGGGTGAGCTGAGCTCGACCCAGGTGCAGTCCGGAGGGCGGCCATGAAACGATTCGGTTATCACGAAAATCCCGTCCTGAGCGTCCAGATTCCATTCTGGCGCTCGCGTTTGGTGCTGGTCCTCTTGTTTCTGGGTTTTGGCGCCCTGATCGTCAAGGCTTTGTATTTGCAGGGCCTGTCTACCGAATTTTTGCAGCAGCAAGGCGAGCGCCGTTACGAGCGCACCCAAGTGCTGCCGCCCATGCGTGGCAAGGTTTTTGATCGTACGGGTTCTGTGGTGCTGGCCTCCAGTGTGCCTGTCAAAGCCATCTGGGCTATTCCTGATGATGCTCGGAATGCCAAACCCGAGCAGATCGATCAGTTGGCCAAGCTCCTTGGCATGGGGCAGTCTGATATCGAGCGTCGTCTGTCCGTTGAAGATCGTAACTTCGTCTACATCAAGCGTCAGGTGGATGTGGATGTGGCGGCTCAAATCGCTGAACTGAAAATCCCTGGTATCCACCAACAAGAAGAAATGCGTCGTTTCTATCCCGAAGGGGATGTCATGGCGCACATTGTGGGCTTTACGAATATTGAAGACCAGGGCATCGAGGGCATTGAGCTTGCCTTCAACTCCGCCTTGTCCGGCACGCCCGGTTCGCGCCGCGTAATTCGTGACCGTCTGGGACGTGTGGTGGAGGACGTACGCGCCATCATCCCGCCTACCCACGGTCAGGATTTGCACTTGTCCATTGATGCCGGCTTGCAGTTCGACGCGTACACCGCCTTGAAAAAAGGCATGGAAGACGTCAAGGCCAATGCCGCTGCGGCCGTGGTGATGGACGTGAAAACCGGGGAGATTCTGGCCCTGGTGAACTTGCCTACCTACAACCCAAACGATCGGGACGATCGTAAGGGTCCGGCCCTGCGTAACCGTGCCTTGACCGACACCTTTGAGCCCGGTTCCATCATGAAGCCGTTTACCGTGGCTTTGGCGCTGGATATCAACCGCATTACCACCGCTACCCAGTTCAACACGGGCAATGGTCAGTACCGCTACCAAGGTAGCGTGATCAGTGACGTTAGTCGCAACAATGGCATGCTGGATGCTGCCGGTATTTTGCGTCGGTCCAGCAATATTGGCATGACCATGATTTCCGAGCGCCTGACTTCGCAGGAAATGTGGAACAAGTTTACCGAGCTGGGTTTTGGCCGTTCTCCGCAGGCCGATTTTCCCGGTATTGCCAGTGGGAGACTGCGCCCCTGGGAGCGTTGGCGTCCCATCGAGCGCGCCACCATGTCGTATGGCTATGGCCTGTCGGTTTCCCTGCTGCAAATTGCCCACGCCTACACGGCGTTTGCGCGTAATGGCGACATGGTTTCCATGACTTTGCTCAAGCGCGAAGGCAAGCCCGCCAGCGTTCAGGTTTACACCCCTAAAGTGGCCGCGGAAGTTCGCGCCATGCTGGAAGCCGCGGCGGGTCCCGCCGGTGCCCGTCTGGCTCAGGTGCAAGGCTATCGCGTCGCAGGCAAGAGCGGTACGGCCCGCAAGATTGTGGATGGTCGCTACAGCAAGTCCTTGTATCGCGGCTCTTTTGTCGGCTTCGCGCCTGTCTCCGACCCTCGCATTGTGGTGGCCGTCACGATCGACGAACCACATAGTTCCAATTATTACGGCGGGCGTATTGCCGCGCCGATTTTTTCAGAAATTGTGGCCCGGAGCTTGCGACGCCTAGGTGTCCAGCCTGATGCGCCCATAGATTCGCTGGTGGCCGTTGGCCCCGGTGCGGAGAATGTACGATGAACGCCGCAGCAATATTGGAGTGGCTGGCGCAGCATGTAGCGCCCACGGCTAATCTGTGTTTGGATTCCCGCCAGATCAAGGCGGGTGATGCGTTTTTCGCCTGCCGCGGCCATCAGGGTGATGGTCGTGAGTACGAAGTTCAGGCTGTGCAGCAAGGTGCTGTGGCCATTGTGCGCGAGCAGGGCGATCAAACAGTTGATCCCGGTGTACCTGTTTTGCAGGTTCCCAATCTGGGTGCCTTGCTGGGTGAAGTGGCTCACGAATGGTGGGGCCGTCCTTCCGAGGCCATGACTGTCGTGGCGGTGACCGGCACCAATGGCAAGACGTCCACCGTGCAGTGGGTGGCGTCGGCCTTGAATCATTCCCAAGTGCCTTGCGGCACGATCGGTACGCTGGGCGTGACCTTGCCTGATGGCTCCAATCTGGGTGGCGTCCTGACCACGCCGGACGTGCTGACCGTACACCGTAGCCTGGCTGCTATTCGCGCCCAAGGCGGCAACGCCGTGGCCCTGGAAGCCTCGTCCATTGGTCTGGAGCAAGGCCGTCTGGATGGTGTCCGTATTGATATTGCCGGGTTCACCAATCTGACGCATGACCATCTGGACTATCACCACAGCATGGAAGAATACAAACAGGCCAAGCTGCGCCTGTTCAGTTGGCCTGGTCTGCGTAGCGCCGTCGTGAACGCTGACGATGAAACGGGCCGTGAATTGATGCAGGCCGGTCTGGCTGCCCGTGTGATTTCCTACTCCATGAGCCAGCCCGAGGTGGATTTGCTGGCTCAGGACGTGCATACCGGTGCCGACGGCCAGGTATTCAATCTGGTGACCGCTCACGGCACCGCACAAATTTTGACCCACTTGCTGGGCGAGCATAACGTGGCCAACCTTCTGTTGGTGGCGGGTGTACTGCAAGAAGTGGGTTGGCCTGTGTCCAAGATCGCGCGCATCATGGACAAGCTGGAGTCCGTGCCTGGCCGTTTGCAAATTGTGACGCCCAAGAGCACCGCAGGTCGTCAGCCCTTGCCTTTGGTCGTGGTGGATTACGCTCATACTGCCGATGCGCTGGAACGCGCCCTGCAAGCCTTGCGTGAAGTGGCCAGCGTACGTGGCGGCAAGCTGATTTGCGTATTTGGTTGCGGCGGTAACCGCGACACGGCCAAGCGCCCCATTATGGGTGAAGTGGCGGCCCGTCTGGCTGACAGCGTTCTGGTCACGACCGACAACCCGCGTTTTGAAGATCCTGCCGAAATCATTCGTCAGATCGTGGCTGGTATGCCTGAGGCGCCGGCCGTGCAGATGGATCGGGCTCGCGCCATCCTGTCTTCGATCTGGGCTGCCAGCCCTGAAGATATTGTTTTGCTGGCCGGTAAGGGCCACGAAACCTACCAGGAAGTGCAGGGCGAGCGCTCTGTGTTTGACGATTCCGACTGGGCCAAAGCCGCCTTGCTGTGGTTGCGTGGCGTGCGTTTGAGCACCGATTCCCGCAGCCTGAGCAAAGGTGATGTGTTCCTGGCCCTGAGCGGCGAGCAGTTCGATGGTCATCGCTATCTGGAAAAAGCGAAAGAGCAGGGCGCTGTGGCGGCCCTCGTGGCTCAGCGTGATGCCGACGTCGAACTGCCACAAATTGTGCTGGGCGATACGCGTCGTGCGCTGATGACCTTGGCGACCGAGTGGCGCTCGCGCTTTGACATTCCTGTCATTGGCGTGACCGGCAGCAATGGCAAGACCACGACCAAGGAAATGATTGCCGCGATCTTGCGCGCCTGGTTGGGCGAAGCAGAAAGCCTGGCAACTCGCGGTAATTTGAACAACGATCTGGGCGTACCCCTGTCCATCCTGCGTTTGAGCTCCGAGCACAAAGCCGCCGTTCTGGAAATGGGCATGAACCACCCCGGTGAGATTGCCGTGCTGGCGTCCATGGCTCGCCCCACGATTGCCCTGATCAATAACGCACAGCGTGAACACCAGGAGTTCATGCACAGTGTGGAAGCAGTGGCTCGTGAAAACGGTGCCGTGATTGACGCGCTGCCACAAGATGGTGCGCTGGTGATTCCTGATGATGATGCCTTCAGCGCCATGTGGGCTGAGCAGGCTGGTCAGCGTCCCGTATTGCGTTTTGGCCTGAGCGGTCAGGAAACGGTCTTTGCGGCCGATATGTTTGTCGAGCCAGCTCAAACCCGTTTTGTGTTGCATGTGGCAGGCCAGTCTGCTGCCCTGACCTTGAACAGCCCCGGTATCCACAACCTGCGCAATGCCTTGGCCGCTGCCGCTTGCGCTCATGCCGCCGGTGCGCCGTTGAGCGCGATTGTGCAGGGTCTGGAAAGCTTCCGTCCTGTCACGGGCCGTATGCAGCCCAAGCAGCTGTCTTCCGGTTACCAGTTGATTGACGACACCTACAACGCCAACCCGGATTCGGTACGTGCTGCCATTGATGTGCTGGCACAGCTGAAAGGCCGTAAGGTGCTGGTGCTGGGCAATATGGCCGAGATCGGTGATAACAGCTCCGAATTGCACGCTGAAGTGGGTGCCTACGCCAAAGAGCGTGGCATGGATGAATTGCTGACCTTGGGTGGCGATGCCAGCCATGCTGCCCAGGCTTTTGGTGCGCGTGCGCATCAATTCGAGACTTTGGAAGACATGGTGGCTTACCTGCTGGCGCTGGAGCCGTCTCATGTGTTGATCAAGGGTTCGCGCAGCGCTCGTATGGAGCGTGTGGTTGCCGCCCTGGAAAACCACTTCTCCCATAATGAAGGGGCCACTCATGCTTCTTGAACTGGCACGTTGGCTATCGGACGATCATATTCGCGCCTTTGGGGTGTTTGAGTACATCACCCTGCGTGCTATTTTGGCCAGCGCCACTGCGCTGGCAATTGGCTTGTTGGCAGGACCCTGGGTGATTCGCAAGCTGACCGAACTGAAGATTGGTCAGGCGGTACGCGCTTACGGCCCGGAATCGCATTTGCAAAAGAACGGCACGCCCACCATGGGCGGTGTCCTGATCCTGATTTCTATCGGTATCAGTACCTTGTTGTGGGCAGACTGGACCAACCGTTTTGTGTGGGTTGTTCTGCTGGTGACTTTTGGTTTTGGCTGGATTGGTTGGGCAGACGACTACAAGAAAGTCGTCAATCGTGACCCAGAAGGCATGTCCTCGCGTCAGAAATTTTTCTGGCAAGCCTTGATCGGTATCGTTGCGGCCGTGTACCTGAGCTTTGCCGTTTCGGTGCCTGCCAATACTGAGCTGTGGCCCTTGTTCAAAGAGTGGGTCCTGAGCGGCTTCACCATGCCCCTGCCTACGCAGGCTGACCTGATCGTGCCGTTCTTCAAGTCCGTCAGCTACCCGCTGGGTGTGCTGGGCTTTGTGGTATTGACCTGGGCAGTGATTGTTGGCTCCAGCAACGCCGTCAACCTGACGGACGGCCTGGACGGTCTGGCCATCATGCCTACCGTGCTGGTGGGCGCTGCCCTGGGTATTTTTGCCTACGTGGTTGGCCGAGTCGACTACTCCAAATATCTCTTGTTTCCCTATATCCCCGGCGCGGGTGAGTTGATGGTGATCTGTGCGGCCATAGCCGGTGCGGGTCTGGCCTTTTTGTGGTTCAACGCCTATCCCGCTCAAGTGTTCATGGGTGATGTGGGTGCGCTGGCCCTGGGCGGTGCGCTGGGCACGATCGCGGTGATCGTTCGCCAGGAAATCGTGCTGTTCATTATGGGTGGCGTGTTTGTGGTGGAAACCTTGTCGGTGATGCTGCAGGTGACCTGGTTCAAGTACACCAAGAAACGCTACGGGCAGGGCAGACGAATGTTCCGTATGGCGCCGCTGCACCATCATTTTGAAGTTGGCGGCTGGAAAGAAACACAGGTGGTGGTTCGCTTCTGGATCATCACCATGATGCTGGTCATGGTCGGTCTGTCTACATTGAAATTGCGATGAATGCGTTGAGTTTTCCTTCGATCCGTAAAGACGGTCTCATGCTTATCCTGGGGTTAGGCGAGACAGGCTTTGCTGCGGCTCGCTGGTCTTTGGCCCAGGGGGCCAGCATTCGTTTGGCGGATACGCGCGAAAACGTGCAGGGTCTGGACAAGCTTCAGGCCCTGAGCAGCTCGGCTCTGGATACGCGTTTGGGGCAAAACGCCCTGCAGGCCGATAGTCTGAGCGACGTGCAGACCCTGGTGATCAGCCCCGGCTTGTCGCCCCTGGATCCTGCTCTGGCCGCCTTTTTAAGCCAGGCACGAGATCGTGGAATCGAAGTCATTGGCGAGATCGAGCTATTTGCCCGTGCCTTGAAAGATCTGGCTGATCAAGGCCATGAAAGCCGTGTGGTGGCCATTACCGGCACCAATGGCAAGACTACCGTCACGGCCATGACGCGCCACTTGCTGGAGCAGGCAGGTGTTTCTGCACTGGCCGTGGGCAATATCAGCCCTGCTGCGCTGACCGCCCTGTGCGACGCTCTGGAAAACAATGCCTTGCCGCAGGTCTGGGTGCTGGAGTTGTCCAGCTTCCAGCTGGATAGCACTTTTAGCTTGCAGGCGGATGCTGGCGTTGTACTGAATATTTCGCAGGACCATCTGGACTGGCATGGCGGCATGGACGCTTACGTCGAGTCCAAGCAGCGTATGTACAGCATGTGTGATGTGGCCTTGGTCAATCGTGATGATCCAGCCGTTATGGCCATGATTCCCGATGCCAGCCAAGAGTCGGTGCGCAGCTTCGGTTTGGACCAGCCCGCTTTGCTGGGCGATATGGGCTTGCTGACGGATGGCGGCATGCAGTGGTTGGTGACCAATGAGCCTACCGATTTTGAGCTGCCGGCCACAGGCCTGAAAAAACGTAATGCATCGGCTGAGCCTGCCGTGCGCGGTAAAGGTGGCTTGAAACGCCTGATGCCGGTTGAGGCTTTGCAGATCAAGGGGCGCCACAACGCCTTGAATGCCCAAGCAGCCTTGTTGCTGGCTCGTTGTCTTGGTCTGGGTTGGGCTGAGTTGCTCAATGGTCTGCGCACCTATCAAGGGGAGCCGCACCGTGTCGAACTGGTGCGTGTGCTGGACGGTGTTCAATATCTGGATGACAGCAAAGGTACTAATGTCGGCGCGACTGTTGCCGCCTTGCGCGGGTTTGATCAGCGTGTCTGGCTGATTGCCGGTGGTTTGGGCAAGGGCCAGGATTTTGAGCCGCTGGCCGTTGCGGCTGCCTCGAATGTGGCCGAAGTGTTTTTGATTGGGCAGGACGCCAAGCTGATTGCCTCTGTTCTGGACACTCATGATGTCCGTCATCGTTTCTGCGAGGGTCTGGAAGCTGCTGTGCAAGCTGCTGCCGAGCAGGCGCGTTCGGGCGATGTGGTCTTGCTGTCTCCGGCCTGCGCCAGCATGGATATGTTCAAAAGCTATCACCATCGCGGCATGTGTTTTGTCGCCACCGTGACCGAGATGGCACTGGATAGAGGAGAGCCGGCATGAGTCTGTTTGCTGAGCTGACCTCGGGTGTCAATGCCGTACGTCCCGGACGCACGGCATTGCCTGCGTTTGATCGCCCCTTGCTGGCCGCCACACTGATGCTGACCCTGTTTGGTTTGCTGATGGTGTATTCGGCCTCGATCGCTTTGGCAGACGGACCGCGCTATGAAAGCTACGGTCGTTACTACTTTGTAATTCGCCACGCCTTGTTCATTGTGGTGGGTGTGGTGCTGGCCATGTTTACCGCAACTGTGCCGCTGCGTGTGTGGCAGAAGTTGGCCGTGCCTCTGTTTGCTCTGGCTATTTTCTTGCTGCTGGTGGTGCTGGTTCCCGGCATTGGCCGTGAAGTAAACGGTGCACGTCGCTGGTTGCCTTTGGGCATCATCAACTTCCAGCCTTCGGAGCTGATGAAAGTAGCCATGGTTCTGTATGCCGCTGATTACACCGTGCGCAAGCAGCAGCATCTGCATACCTTTATTCGGGGTTTCCTGCCTATGGCGGTGGCCCTGGGTCTGGTTGGTGTGTTGCTGTTGATGGAGCCTGACTTGGGCGCCTTCATGGTCATTGTGGCCATTGCGGTGGGCATTTTGTTCATTGGCGGAATTAACGGCAAGTTGTTCTCTGCCTTGCTGGGCATTATGGTCAGCAGCTTCCTTTTGCTGATCTGGCTCTCACCGTGGCGTCGTGAACGTTTGTTCGTGTATCTGGACCCCTGGAATCCTGACAATGCTTATGGCAGTGCCTATCAGTTGTCGCACTCGCTGATTGCTTTGGGCCGAGGCGAATGGTTTGGCGTGGGTCTGGGTTCCAGCGTGGAAAAACTGCATTACCTGCCTGAAGCCCACACCGACTTCATCGTCGCGGTAATTGGTGAAGAGCTGGGCTTTGTTGGCGTGGCCGCCCTGATCCTGACCTTTGGCTTTGTCGTATGGCGCAGCTTCAATATTGGTCGTCAGGCCTGCGCCATGGATCGCTTGTTCAGCGGTGTCGTCGCTCAAGGTGTGGCGCTGTGGTTCGGCGTGCAGGCTTTTATCAATATTGGTGTGGTGCTGGGTTTGTTGCCTACCAAGGGTCTGACCTTGCCTTTGGTCAGTTACGGTGGTTCGGGCATTGTGATGAATTTGGTGGCTTTTGCCTTGTTGCTGCGGGTGGATTTTGAGAATCGGCAAATGATGCGAGGTAAGCGCACATGAGCACTCCAACCATCCTGATCATGGCAGGCGGTACAGGTGGGCACATCATGCCCGGGCTGGCCGTGGCTGAAGCCATGCAGCAACGCGGCTGGCAAGTGTTGTGGCTGGGTCATCCCGAGCGCATGGAAGGTAGCTTGGTCCCACAGCATGGGATTAAAATGCTGCCTCTGCGATTTTCCGGACTACGAGGCAAAGGCGTGAAGGCATTGCTCTCTTTACCCTTTACTTTGATCCGTGCCTGCTGGCAGGCGCATCGCTGCCTGCAGGAAGCCAAGCCGGATGTGGTACTGGGTATGGGCGGCTACGTGGCTTTTCCCGGTGGCCTGATGTCTTTTGTGTCGCGCCGCCCGCTGGTAGTGCACGAGCAAAATGCGGTGGCCGGTACGGCGAATCGCTACCTGGCCAAAATGGCGACCAGTGTGTTGACCGGCTTCCCCGGTGCCTTGCCTGGTGCAGTAACTGTGGGCAACCCGGTGCGCGATGCCTTCGTAGGCCAAGGTCCGGCTGCCGAGCGTTATGCCAAACGCAGCGGACCGCTACGCATTCTGGTGGTGGGGGGCAGCCTGGGGGCCGCCGCACTGAACAAAGTGGTGCCTGAGGCCATGGCGCTGATCCCTGCCGATCAGCGTCCGCATCTAACCCATCAGTCCGGCCAGCAGCATCTGGAAAGCTTGCAGCAAAGCTACGCAGACAATCAGGTGCAGGCCGACTGCAAGGCCTTTATTGGCGATATGGCGCAGGCCATGAAAGAGGCCGATGTGCTGATTTGTCGCGCCGGTGCCATGACGGTAGCTGAAGTGGCTGCAATCGGCGTAGCGGCTCTGTTCGTGCCGCTGCCACACGCGATTGACGATCACCAGACAGCCAACGCCCGCTACCTGAGCGAATGCTCGGGTGCGTGGCTCAAGAAACAATCGGAGTTGACGGCTCAGTGGCTTGCGCAATGGTTGCAAGGACTGAACCGTGAAGAGTTAAGTCGTGTGGCCAGCCACGCGCAAGAACATGCACAGTTGAATGCCACGCAGCAGATTGCCGAAGCATGTCAGCAGGCGGCAAGGAGGGTGGGATGAAACACCGCATTCAACATATTCATTTTGTAGGGATTGGCGGCTCGGGCATGAGCGGCATTGCCGAAGTCATGCTGAACCTGGGCTTTGCCATCAGTGGCTCGGATATTCAGGAAACGGCGGTGACTCGTCGCCTGGAGCAGCTGGGTGCTCGTATCGTGATCGGTCATAAAGCCGAAAACGTCGCTGGCATGGGCGCTATCGTCACCTCCACCGCCATTGCGGGTGACAACCCCGAAGTGCTGGCCGCGCGTGCCGCCCGCATTCCGGTGGTGCCACGTGCCCTGATGCTGGCCGAGCTGATGCGCTTGAAGCGCGGCATTGCCGTGGCTGGTACGCACGGCAAGACCACCACCACCAGCCTGGTAGCGAGCCTGCTGGGCGCGGCTGATCTGGACCCCACCTTTGTGATCGGTGGTCGCCTGAATTCGGCCGGTGCCAATGCCCGCTTGGGGCAGGGCGATTACATCGTGGTGGAAGCGGATGAGTCTGATGCTTCTTTCCTGAACCTGTTGCCGGTGATGGCCATCATCACCAATATCGATGTCGACCATATGGACACCTATGGTCATGACGTTGCCCGACTGAAAAGCGCCTTCATCGACTTCACGCACCGCCTGCCGTTTTACGGTAGCGCCATCGTGTGCAACGACGATGCGAATGTGCGCGAAATCATTCCTTTTGTATCGCGTCCTGTCACGACTTACGGCATTGATACCGATGCCCAGGTCCGCGCGATCAACATCGAAAGCCGTGGCACCACCATGTGTTTTGATGTGCAGCGCAAAGGGGCCACAGGCGATCTTCCCCTGCTGTCCGTGTGCCTGAATCTGCCCGGAAAGCACAATGTACTCAATGCCTTGGCTGCCATTGCGGTTGCCACTGAGCTGGGTGTCAGTGATGAGGTCATTGCCCGTGGCCTGAAAGAGTTCACCGGCGTGGGGCGCCGCTTCTCCATGGTGGGTGACTTCCCGGTTTCCCAGGAGCAAGGTGGTGGCACGTTTACCGTTGTTGACGATTATGGTCACCATCCTGTCGAAATGGCTGCTACCTTGGCGGCCGCACGTGGTGCTTGGCCTGATCGCCGCATCGTGCTGGCATTCCAGCCGCACCGCTACACACGCACCCGTGATTGCTTTGAAGATTTCGTGCAGGTACTTAGCCAGGCCGATGCGGTCCTCCTTGGAGAGGTCTATCCCGCCGGTGAGGCTCCCCTTGTGGCCGCCGATGGCCGAGCCTTGAGTCGCGCAGTGCGTGTGCTCGGCAAGGTCGAACCCATTTTCGTGGCCGAAATCAGCGATATGGCACAAGCCGTTCTGGACTTTGTCCGTGACGGCGATGTGGTGTTGGTAATGGGTGCAGGGTCCATCAGCCGGATCCCTGCTCAATTGGGAGAAATGGCATGACAGCGGATTTTGGTCGGGTCGGCGTGTTGTACGGCGGCAAGTCCGCCGAACGTGAAGTGTCCTTGATGTCTGGCGCAGGCGTGCATGAAGCGCTGTGCAGCATGGGCGTGGATGCGCATTTGTTCGATATGGGCGAGAAAGGACTGACCGAACTGGCTCAGGCCGGTTTTGACCGCGTGTTTATTGCTTTGCATGGTCGTTATGGCGAAGACGGCACCTTGCAGGGTGCTTTGGAGTGGATGGGCATTCCTTACACCGGCAGCGGTGTGATGGCCTCCGGCCTGGCCATGGACAAGATCATGACCAAGCACATCTGGCAGCACCTGGGTTTGCCCACTCCCGGTTTTGCGCAACTGGATCATGTTAGCCAGGTTGCCGCTGCGGTTGAACGTCTGGGTGTGCCCCTGATCATGAAGCCGCCCCATGAAGGTTCCACCGTGGGGGTGGTGCGTGTGGATCGCGCCGAGGAGGCTGTTGCCGCCTTTGAAACCGCCATGCATTACGACACGGTCGTGCTGGCTGAGCAATTCATTCGTGGTCGCGAATTGACTGTACCCATCATCGGCGTGGGCGCCCAGGCACGTGCCTTGCCCGTGATCGATATTGTGGCCCCACAAGGCAATTACGACTTCGAACACAAGTATTACTCGGACGAAACCCAGTACTTCTGTCCTGCAGATCTGTCGCCTGAGTTGACGGCACATATCCAGGATCTGTCCGTCCGCGCGTTCAATGCACTGGGCTGCGAAGGCTGGGGCCGTGCCGATTTCATGCTGGACGAGCAAAACCGCCCCTGGCTGCTGGAGATGAATACCTCTCCGGGCATGACCAGCCACTCTTTGGTGCCCATGGCAGCCAAAGCAGAGGGCACCAGCTACGCCCAGTTGTGCGTGAACATTTTGGCAACGGCGCGCTGCAAGGTGCAGGCCATTGCTCGCAGCTTATAGAACGGGGAGCCTGACTCATGTTTTCCGATGCACGTCTGACCAACCTGATCGCCAATACGCTGGCTTTGCTAGCGGTATCGGCATTGGTGATCAGTGTTGTGGTTTGGGCTGTGCGTCGTCCGTACTTCAATATCGAACGCATTCAGATCGAGTCCTCGCAAGGCGAGCGTCTGGCTTATGTGACTCCTGAAGGGGTGAAAGCCACGATTGCCGGTCGTCTGCAAGGCAACTTCTTCACCGTAGATCTGGACAAGTCCCGCGCTCTGATTGAAACGGCTCCTTGGGTACGTCGCGCGCAGATCCGCCGCGTTTGGCCCAATAGCTTGTCGGTACGGATTGAAGAACAGCAGCCGCTGGCCTATTGGAACGAAGACGAAATGATCAACACCTGGGGTGAATCATTTTCGGCCAATAAAGCCGTGGTGCCTGATGACGTGGATTTACCCCAGCTAAGCGGTCCTCCGAATTCGGAGCGTCTGGTGGTGCAACGGTATGCCGAGCTGGCACGCTGGTTTGGGCCGCTGGATGTACAGGTCAGTGAAGTGACGCTGAGCCCGCGCTACGCCTGGGATGTGGTGTTGTCCAACGGCATGCAGCTAAGCCTGGGGCGTGACCCGGCTGCTGATATTGCCGACCCGCACGGTCGTAAAGGTGCATTGCCCTTTGCGGTACGTGTTGAACGATTTGTGCAGGCTTGGCCTGCCTTGATGCAACGGCTTGGCGACCGTGCTTTGCAAAGTGCCGACTTACGTTACCCGAATGGCTTTGCGATAACGCTGGCTCCGGTTTCATCTACCCCTGTGAAGTAAAGAACATATGACTCGTGACATCAAAGACCTGATCGTTGCATTGGACATCGGCACCAGCAAAGTGGTTGCGGTGGTGGCCGAAGTGCTGCCGGAAGGCCGGTTTGAAGTGCTTGGTCTGGGACAGCATGAATCCCAGGGCATGCGCAAAGGGGTGGTCGTCAATATCGAGACGACAGTCAATTCCATCCAGCGCGCTTTGGAAGAGGCGGAGTTGATGGCCGATTGCAAGATCCGTGAGGTCTACACCGGAATTGCAGGCAGCCACATCACCAGCTTCAACTCCAGCGGCATGGTGGCGGTGAAAGACAAGGAAGTCACGGCGACCGATGTGGCACGCGTGATTGAAACGGCCAAGGCCGTGAATATCCCCACCGACCAGCAAGTGCTGCACGTGCTGACGCAGGAGTTCATCGTGGATTCGCAAGAAGATATTCGCGAACCCATAGGCATGAGCGGTCTGCGTCTGGAAGTGCGGGTACACATTGTGACCGGTGCCGTCAGCGCGGCGCAGAACATCGTCAAGTGTGTGCGTCGTTGTGGTCTGGAAGTACAGGACCTGATTTTGCAGCCTCTGGCCTCCAGCTTGTCTTGCCTGACGGCGGACGAGAAAGAGCTGGGCGTGGTGCTGGTAGACATTGGTGGCGGTACAACCGATATCGCCATCTACACCGGCGGTGCGATTCGTCATACCGACGTGATCCCGATCGCGGGCGACCAGATCACCAGCGACATTGCCGCCATGTTGCGCACCCCTACGCCGGATGCGGAAGAGATCAAGCTGCGTTTTGGTGTGGCCAAGCAATCGCTGGCCCATCCGGAAGAAATGATTGAAGTGCCCGGTCTGGGTGATCGTCCCAACCGCCAGGTCAAGCGCCAGGCCCTGGGTGCCGTGATCGAGCCGCGTGTGGAAGAGCTGTTTACCTTTGTGCAGCAAAGCCTGCGCGAATCGGGCTACGAAGACTTGCTGTCCTCGGGCGTGGTGCTGACTGGTGGTACGGCCATGTTGCCGGGCATCGTGGAGCTGGCCGAGGACGTGTTCCTGAAACCTGTGCGTATTGCTGTGCCCAGCTATGAAGGTAGCTTGGCTGATGTCATGCGCAACCCACGTTTTTCGACCGTGATGGGCTTGTTGACCGAGGCACGCCTGCAAAGCGCTCGTGGCCGCAAGGTGGCCCAGCAAAAAGGCAGCGTCAAAGGTCTGATGGCCCGTATGAAGGAATGGTTCATGAATTAAGGGCGTTGCAAGACGCTCAGGTCGGGCAGCCTGAAAGGGCGGTCCAGGAGGCAGTTCAAACCGGGTGCGAACCCCTTGGTTGGCAGATGTTTTGAGCTGATTCCAAATTTCAGTTGTATCGGGGAAGTACGTAGAAACTTGACTAATTAAGTGTTTGAGTGGGAGTCAATCATGATGAACTTTGAAATGTTAGATACCAGCGGTAGCGGCACGGTCATCAAGGTCGTGGGCGTGGGCGGCGCAGGCGGTAACGCTGTGACGCATATGATCAACTCTGGTGTTCAGGGCGTTGATTTCATTTGCGCCAATACCGATTCGCAGGCGCTGGCCAGCAGCGATGCACCTATCCAGATTCGTCTGGGCCGCAGCGGCTTGGGCGCCGGTGCCAAGCCTGACCAAGGCCGTGCAGCCGCTGAAACCGCTCGCGAAGAAATTCGCGCAGCATTGAATGGCGCCAACATGGTGTTTATTACAGCCGGTATGGGCGGTGGCACCGGTACGGGTGCCAGCCCCGTTGTGGCTGAAGTGGCCAAGGAATTGGGCATTTTGACCGTGGGTGTCGTCACCAAACCTTTCTCCTTTGAAGGCAATCGCCGTCTGCGCATGGCCGAAGAAGGGATCGAGGAGCTGAGCAAGCACGTTCACTCCCTGATCGTTGTATTGAATGAAAACCTGTACGACTTGATGGATGAGGACGCAACACAGTCCGATTGCTTCAAGGCAGCTGACGATGTCTTGCACAATGCCTGCGCCGGTATTGCCGAGATCATCAATGTTGAAGGTAACGTGAACGTCGACTTCGAAGACGTGAAAACCATCATGGGCGAGCAAGGCCAGGCCATGATGGGTACCGCTGTGGCTTCCGGCTCGAACCGCGCTCGTGAAGCGGCTGAGCGCGCCATCGCTTGCCCATTGCTGGAAGGTGTGGACCTGCACGGTGCCCGCGGCATGCTGGTGAACATCACCTCTTCGTCGTCCCTGAAGATGCGCGAAACGCGCGAAATCATGGACACCATCCGTGGCTACGCTGCAGAAGACGCCACCGTTATCTTTGGTACCGCTTACGATGAGTCCATGGGCGACAGCCTGCGTGTGACTGTTGTTGCTACTGGCCTGGGTCGCAAGCAAGCGCGCCCACAGTTGGTACAAAACAACGAAGAAGTGTTACGTACAGGTACGGACAACATGCCTGTCATCGGTGCGGATTACGCCAACGCCGACGTGCCTGCCGTCATCCGCAATCCACGCAGCCAGGCTTCGGCTCAGGTGCGTGCACTGGAGACTGCCGGTATGGATCACTTCGACATTCCGGCGTTCTTGCGCAAGCAGGCTGATTAAAAATCAGGTTCGGCGATTACCCGAGTCGCCAATTTGATTTCTCCCACGACTCCCCCTGGGCGTTCGCGCTCAGGGGGCGTAAGTGCTTTGTTGTGTCGTGGTGTTTGACGCTTGACAATTGCTTATGTTTTTAGAAAGCGTATAGTGGATAACCCGTATTACGGTTACAATAGTCTTTGCGAACAACACTTTACAAATACAAGAACAGCCATGCTTCGTCAGCGCACCATCAAGAATGTCATCAGTACCAAAGGAGTCGGCTTGCACTCTGGTCGTCGTGTCGAACTGACACTGCGCCCTGCTGCGCCTGACACGGGTATTGTGTTTCACCGTATCGATCTGCCCGAAATCGTGGATTTGCCCGCACAGGCAGACAAGGTCGGTGGTACGCGTATGGCTTCGGTGCTGATCAAGGATAATGTTCGGGTTTCAACCGTCGAGCATTTGATGTCGGCCATCGCTGGCCTGGGCATTGATAATCTGCACGTGGACCTGACGGCTGAAGAAGTGCCCATCATGGATGGCAGCGCCGGCACATTTGTGTATTTGTTGCGTTCGGCGGGCTTGCAGGAGCAGGAAGCCGCCAAGAAGTTTTTGCGTGTCCTCAAACCCATCGAAGTCTCTGAAGGCGAGGGGCAGGACATCAAGTGGGCCCGTCTGGAGCCCTACGAAGGCTTTGCCCTTCAGTTTTCTATCGATTTTCACCACCCGGCCATTGATGCAACGGCCAATTTTGCCGAGGTGGATTTTGCGCATGACTCGTACGTGAAGACTATTTCACGTGCGCGCACCTTCGGGTTCGCCAGCGAAGTGGAAGCTTTGCGTGCGGCCGGTCTGGCCCGTGGCGGCAGTTTGGACAATGCCATTGTCATGGACGAGTACCGTGTCCTGAACAGCGACGGTCTGCGTTACGAGGACGAGTTCGTCAAGCACAAGATTCTGGATGCTATTGGCGACTTGTACCTGATTGGCCACCCCCTGATTGCACGCTATGTGGCGTGCAAATCCGGCCATGGTTTGAATAACCAGCTGGCGCGTGCCTTGCTGGCCGCCCAGGATAGTTGGGAGCTGGTGACTTTCGAGTCGGCTGCCAGTGCACCCCACGCTTTTTCCAGCGAGTGGAAATTCGCTTGATACTTGCTTAGGGGCCCGATCCTGGTGCTTTGCTTAGCCGCGATGATGACGCAACAAGCGTTCGATGGCTTGCGCCAAGGGACCTTGCGGCAATGAGTCATGCAGCTTTTCAAATGATTCCAAGGCCCGTTCGTCCAGGACTTGTACCTGGCGCGCGGGCTTTTCTGTCACAGCTGCAAACAAATGGGCTTGCACGTGCACCAGCGCCTCGCTAATGTTCCAGCCAGCGGCATTCATCTGCCGTGTGACAGTGGGCAACAGCTGACGCAGCTTGGCCGCATGTGCGGCGCTGGGAACTGCCAGCGTCAATTGCTGTCTGTCTATACGGGCTACTTTACAAGCCTTGCCCAAAGCAGGTGGCAAGGCTTTGCTTACATGGGTCTGCGCCGCCATCAGCTGCCGGGCCATTTCCAGTACCTGGGAACCTTGCTGGTCGCTGGCCAGCCAACCCAAAGCGTGGCTTTGCCCGCTACTGCGTTTTGGCGCGGATGAGGAAAAAGGGGGCTTCCAGGTCATGTTCGAGGTTATACGATAGTGGATCAACATAAAGACTATACGTCCTTAGATGCCAAAGCCAAAGGGGTGCGCCGTACGGTGATCGCCCTGGTGGCTCTGGTATCGCTGGGCGTTTCCGCAGCGGCGGGAGCTCTGGTGCAGTCGCACTGGGGTGAACGCGGTGGCATGTCGCTGGACGCGGATATGGCCCAGAGCCAGGTCGCTGCCATGCAGGACAACGTGACCCGCCTGGCCGAAAAAGTCGGCGGTTTGCAGGCCAAACTGATCGAGATGGACGGTGTCAGCAAGCGCGTGGCCAAGGCGGCCGGCATTGAGTACACCGATCCGGAGCTGGCCGGTGCCATGCCCGTGCAGGATCTGGCCGTCATGGACAGCATGGATGGAGCCGACCTGGTCTGGAACGCCGACCGCCTGGGCGAGCAGCTGGATAATCTGGCCAAACAGATGTCCGAGCAACAGGACTGGTTTCAGATGCTGGATTCCGTGCTGACCGAGCGTACCGGCAACGAAGCCCGTCTGCCCAATTACCGTCCGGTGGACTATGACGAGGTAGCTTCTTCCTTTGGCTGGCGTCGTCACCCGATCTCGGGCCGTCATGCCTTGCACGAAGGCCTGGACTTTCCAGCACCCAAGGGGACGCCTATCTATGCCGCATCCGGTGGGGTGGTATCGGAAGCCCGCTATATGACAGGCTACGGCAAGCTGGTGGAAATCAATCACGGCAATGGCATGAGCACGCGATACGCCCATGCCTCATCAATCGTTGTTAAATTAGGCGACGTAGTAGAAAAAGGGCAGTTGATCGCCCGTGTCGGATCTACCGGGCAGTCCACAGGCTCGCACCTGCACTTTGAAGTGCGCATGGCCGGACATGCCCTGGATCCCAAGCTTTTTCTGCCGGCGCGTGAGTACGTAGAGCAGCAAGTCGCGCAATTGGATTCGGACAAGTAGTTCCGTCTTGCAGCATGTGCGTTAAACTGATTGTTTGCTTGCGCATCCCTTTTAACCAGAGATAGGCTCGAGGCACAGATTCAAGCCCTTGCGGCCTCGCCTACATTGACGACACAAGAATGGTTTCATTGCTGAAAAAGCTTATTGGCAGTCGTAACGACCGACTGCTCAAACAGTACCGTAAGCAGGTCGCCCAGATTAATGCTCTTGAGCCTACTATTCAGGGCCTGAGCGACGAGGCCTTGGCAGCCAAGACGCAGGAGCTGCGCCAACGTGTTCAGGATGGCGCCTCGCTTAACTCGCTCCTGCCCGAGGCTTTTGCTGTAGTGCGCGAGGCGGGTGTCCGTGTATTTGGCATGCGCCACTTTGACGTGCAGATGCTCGGTGCCATTGCCTTGCACAACGGCAAGATTTCCGAAATGCGTACGGGTGAGGGTAAAACCCTGACTGCGACCTTGGCCGTGTACCTGAATGCACTGTCCGGCAAAGGCGTGCACGTGGTGACCGTCAACGATTACCTGGCTCGACGCGATGCGAACTGGATGGGGCGTCTGTACAACTTCCTGGGTCTGAGCGTGGGCGTCGTAGTTCCCCAGCAAGACAATGCCGAGAAGATTGCTGCCTATCAGGCTGACATTACCTACGGTACCAACAACGAATTTGGTTTTGACTACCTGCGCGACAATATGGAATACCGCGCCGAGGATCGCCGCCAGCGCGGTTTGTCCTACGCGATTGTCGACGAAGTTGACTCCATCCTGATCGACGAAGCCCGTACACCGCTGATCATTTCCGGACAGGCCGAAGACAATACCGAGCTGTACGTGCGCATGAACGTGGTCCCGCCCATGCTGACCCGCATGACGCAAGAGCCTCGTCCACACGAGCCCGAGCCCGAAGGCGACTTCTGGGTCGATGAAAAGGGCCAGCAGGTTCATATTTCCGAAGCCGGTCACGAACGTGCCGAGCAGATCCTGACCGAAATCGGTTTGCTTCCCGAAGGCGAGTCGCTGTACGAGCCACGCCACATTTCCCTGATGCACCACCTGATGGTCGCCCTGCGCGCCCACAACCTGTTCTTCCGCGATCAGCAATACGTGGTCCAGGACGGCGAAGTGGTGATTGTGGACGAATTTACCGGCCGTTTGATGGCTGGTCGCCGCTGGTCGGATGGCTTGCACCAGGCTGTGGAAGCCAAGGAAGGCGTTCGTATCCAGAACGAAAACCAGACGCTGGCGTCGATTACTTTCCAGAACTACTTCCGTATGTACGACAAGCTGTCGGGCATGACGGGTACGGCCGATACCGAAGCCTATGAGTTCCAGGAAATCTATAGTCTTGAAACCGTCATCATTCCACCGAATCGTCCGCTGGCCCGTAAGGACCAAAACGACCAGGTCTTCAAAACCGATGACGAGAAGTTCAATGCCATTCTGAAAGACATTCAGGACTGCCACGAGCGTGGTCAGCCTGTACTGGTGGGTACCACCAGCATTGAAAACTCCGAGCTGATCTCCACACGCCTGAATGCCGCTGGCGTCAAGCACGAGGTGCTGAACGCCAAGCAACACGCCCGTGAAGCCGACATCGTGGCTGAAGCTGGTATGCCCGGTCACGTGACCATCGCCACCAATATGGCCGGTCGTGGTACGGACATTGTCTTGGGTGGCAGCATCGAACGTGCAATTTCTCAGGTGCGTGAAGACGAGTCCCTGAGTGCCGAGCAAAAAGAAGCCAAGATCCAGGCTATTCGTGCTGCTTGGGAACCCCTGAACCAGCAGGTCAAACAGGCTGGTGGTTTGCGCATTATTGGTACCGAGCGTCACGAATCCCGCCGTATCGACAACCAGCTGCGTGGTCGTGCCGGTCGTCAGGGTGACCCAGGTTCCTCGCGTTTCTACCTGTCGCTGGAAGATTCGCTGATGCGCATCTTCGCCGGTGATCGTGTGCGCGCCATCATGGAGCGTCTGCGTTTGCCTGAAGGCGAGCCTATCGAAGCCCGCATGGTGACTCGTTCCATCGAATCCGCTCAGCGCAAGGTCGAGGCCCGCAACTTCGATATTCGTAAACAGCTGCTGCAGTATGACGACGTGGCCAACGATCAGCGCAAGGTGATCTACGCCCAGCGTAATGAAGTGCTGGAGTCGGCTGATATTTCCGACACCATCAGCAGCCTACGCGAAGCCGCCGTTAGCCGTCTGTTCCGTGAATACGTGCCGCAAGACACCATGGAAGAGCAATGGGATATTCCCGGCTTGACCACCGCTTTGCAGAGCACCTTCCAGATTGAGCTGCCTTTGGCTGAAATGCTGGAGAAAGAGTCCAATCTGACCGACGACGATTTGCATGATCGCGTTATCGAAGAATCCCAGCGTCTGCTGCAAGCCAAGATTGATCTGGTGGGTCAGCCTAACTGGGGCAATTTCGAGCGTTCTGTACTCCTGCAGTCCATTGATACGCAATGGCGTGGCCATTTGCAGGCTCTGGATCATCTGCGTCAGGGGATTCATCTGCGCGGTTATGCCCAGAAAGACCCCAAGCAGGAATACAAGCGCGAAGCTTTCGAGCTGTTCTCCGACATGCTGGACCGTGTGCGTGATGAAGTGGTCAAAGTGCTGATGACCGTGCGTATTCAGACTCCGGAGCAGGTCGAGGAAGCCGCGGTTGAGGTTCCTGCCAACTCCAATGTCCGTTTCCATCATTCGGACTACGATGCTGCCTTGAGCGGTGAAGATCCCGGTCTGGACGAAGCGACCAAGGGCGAAGTGCCACGCGTGGGCCGTAACGATCCTTGCCCATGCGGCAGCGGCAGGAAATACAAGCAGTGCCATGGCCGCTTGAATTGATTCTGACTCAAGCTGCCCAGCCTGCAGGCTGCGAGATCAAACCCCATGAGCCCCTGGCGCATGGGGTTTTTTCTTGGATGCCAGCTTTGTTGCTGCGAACTGATCTGTGAATGGTTATATCCCGCTCATGCAGGGCCGTTTTTCCCTGTAAGCTACGGGACGCAGCTTGGAGCTACCGGCTGCGGCTGATCGTTTCTTCTGTGTGTTTTTCTATGACAACATCTCCCTTATTACATCGTGTTGCCCTGATCGGGGCGGGCGAAGTCGCGCGTTTTTATGGTGCTGCCTTGAAGTCGGCTGGTGTGCAGGTGCCGTTTATCCTGGTGCGCCGGGAAAGTGCCGCAGCCAGCGAACTGGCGCAGCAATTGGGAGCGAAACTGTGCTTGCAGGCGGATACGGATTGGCGGAGTCTTGACGGCGTGTTGTCGGCAGTGACGGGAACACAGGCATACATAGTGGCCAAGGCCGTCATGCCGCATTTGTCTGTGGGAATGCTGTACATGGATTTGTGTACGGCCGAGCCCCAGGACATGGAGAGTATGGACGCTTTGGCGCAACAGCACGGAATCGAGCTGGCTGACCTGGCGATCATGGGCTCTGTGCCCTCTACAGGCGCTCAGACGGCTTTGTTGGCGGCAGGGCAAGGGGCAGGCAGGGCTGCGGCATTTTGGCAGGCTCAGGGCGCTTCTGTGCGTATCTTGCCGGGACAGGCGGGGGATGCAATGCGCTTGAAGCTGCTGCGCAGTTTGATGACCAAGGGGCTGGAGGCCTTGGGAATTGAAAACTTGATGCTGGCCGAGCGCATGGGTTTGCGGGCCGAGCTGTATGAAGTCCTGGAGGATTTGAATCAGCGGGGCTTGCAGGACTTTATGGAGTCCTGCCTGCGCAGCCATTTGGTGCACGGCGTGCGCCGCCGTGACGAGGTTCTGCAAGTGCGTCGTCAGCTGGAGTTGGCAGGCATTGCGCCGCGAGTGACCAATGGCGTACTGGATTTTTTTGAGCACACAGCGCAGACCGAGTCTTTGCAAAGAGCTCAGGCCGTGGGGACACAGGAGAGTCTGGAAGTGTTCTTGGAAGAGGCCCGACTGTCGTCCTCACGCTCTTAGTTGTTTGGAAGGACAGTTTGGTGCGCGTGTTTGAGTTTGCAGCAACTTCTGAGATTGGCTACCACGTTTTTCCCCGGGAAAAGGTAGAGAGCTTGTGCTTAACAAGATAAGGCAAACATACTGAAATCCAACGGATCAACGGATCAACGGATCAACGGATCAACGGATCAACGGATCAACGGATCAACGGATCAACGGGCCAACGTCCCGATATTTAGGTGTTCCAGTGTTCGGGTTTTCAGGTTTCCTGGGGCCAAAAGATTAAAAGAGGCGATTTACTCCTTTTGATGCAGAAATCAAAAAACCGGCCAGAAGCCGGTTTTTTTTAATCATACCCGCAGGCGATTTACAGCAAGAACACCGTCGCCAGTCCCAGGAACAGCAAGAAACCTAGCGAGTCCGTCGCAAAGGTCAGCAATACCGAGGAGCCCACAGCCGGGTCATTGCCAAAGCGATCACGCAGAATCGGGATCATCACGCCCAGCGCCGCGCCAATCAACATATTGCCGATCATGGCGGCCATCATCACGGCAGCAATGGCGATCGAGCCGGAGATAAACCAGGCAAAGAATGCCGTTACCGCGCTGCCACAGACACCAACCAGAAAGGTCACCAGCAGTTCGCGCTTGATCAATGGCAGGACGTTGGAACCTGTGACTCGGCCGGTGGCAATGGCACGAATGATCATGGTCATGGTCTGGTTGCCGGAGTTGCCACCAATACCGGCCACAATCGACATCAGGAAAGCCAGGATCACGATGTGGCTGACAGTGTCCTCAAAGCGCGAGGCAATAAAGGAAGCCGTTGCTGCCGTACAGAGGTTGATCAGCAGCCAGGGAGCCCGGTTGCGGATAGCCGTACGGATGGGCGAGAAAATATCGTCCTCTTGCAGACCGGCACGAGACAGGGCCTGTTCTTCCGAGTCCTCTTGCAGCACGTCCACTACTTCGTCAATGGTGACTCGGCCAATCAGGCGGCCAATATCGTCCACCACAGGAGCAGACACCAGGTCATAACGCTCAAAGGCCCCGGCCGCATCCGAGTCCGAATCCAGTGGATTCAGAGTCAGATAATCGGTGGACATGACAGAGGACACCAGGGTTTCAGGCTCGCTGACCAGCATGCGGGTCAGGGACAGCGTGCCTTGCAGTTTATCGGCCCGGTCCACCACGAAAATCTGGTCAGTGTGGTCGGGCAGTTCCTGCAAACGACGCAGGTAACGCAGGACCACTTCCAGGGTGACGTCCTCGCGTACGCGCACCATGTCAAAGTCCATGATGGCGCCCACGGTGTCTTCGGGGTAGCCCATGGCTTCGATCAGCTGTGCACGCTCCTCGTCCGTCAGGCCGCGCTGCACGGCTGCCACCACATCGGGCGGCAGGTCAGGGACCAGATCGGCAATTTCGTCGGCATCCATATTGCCGGCGGCCGCGATCAGGTCCGCGGCGTCCATGGAACGAATCAGCGATTCACGTGCCCAGTCCGCTACTTCCAGCAGCACGTCGGCGTCGTGCTCGGCATCCACCAATTGCCAGATGGCCTGGCGCTCCAGCTCGGGCAAGGACTCCAGAATGAAGGCAATGTCGGCCGGGTGCAGATCGTTCAGGATGGCCTTGATCTCGCTTTCATGCTGGCGATGGATCAAGCCCTCAAGCAGGTTGGAGCGGTCGTCGTCCTCGAACTGGCGCTGGGCCAGCGATTCCACCACTTCCTGGCGCTTGAGGATGTTTTTCAGGCGATAAAGTGCCTGCTGCGCATCCTCGGGCTCCAGGCGGCGTGGCTTGGGAGTGTCACTGGGCGAAGTAGGGGGTACCAGGTTTTCCTGCATAGGCCTGCCTGTCACGAATACTTAGAGAGGGGGCAGCGGGCGGCTGCGGCGCTCGTCATCGGTAGCCACATAGGTAAGCGTGGCTTCCGTTACCTTGACCGTTTCAAGTTGCAGGCGTTTGCGTTCTGCATACACTTCCACCGAAACCGTAATGGAGGTGCGGCCTGTTTTGATGATTTCTGTGTAGAAACTAAGCAAATCACCCACAAACACGGGCTGCTTGAAGGTGAAGGCATTCACGGAAATGGTGGCGACCCGGCCTTGGGCGCGTCGTGTTGCAGGAATCGCTCCGGCAATGTCCACCTGGGACATGATCCAGCCACCAAACACGTCACCGTGAATATTGGCGTCTGTGGGCATGGGCATGACGCGCAGGGTGGGGGCTCCGTCCGGGAGCGAAGAGATGTTGCTTGAAGTAGTCACAAATACTCCCGTATAGGAAGAAAGGGTGGTGGGACAGATGCCCGTCGCGCGGAGCGCACGCCGTCAACAATAGAACCTGCCATTGTAACGGCAAGCTTTGGCCCCGCTATGAAACATTTGTTAAAGCATTAACGGTGTTGTGCCAGCCAGTCTAGAGCCAGTTTGGCCCAGTAGCTGGCGCCAATAGGAATCAGGGCGTCGTTGAAGTCGTAGCTGCCGTTGTGCAGCATGCACGGACCCATGCCGTGGCCCTGGCTGCGATGGTCGCCATCGCCATTGCCTAGCCAGACATAGCAGCCGGGGACTTCTTGCAACATGAAGGAGAAATCTTCGGCACCCATGGAAGGGCGGATGTCTTGACGCAGCTTGTCGGGGCCAACCAGCTCCTTGATGACTTGTGCGCAAAAGGCCGCTTGCTCGGGATTATTGATGGTGGGAGGGTAGCGGCGGTCAAAGTCGAACTCGGCCTTGCAACCCTGGGCGGCACAGCTTTGCTCGCACAGTTCGCGCATGCGGGTCTCGACCAGGTCCAGGGCTTCGGTGGAGAAGGTGCGTACCGTGCCGCGCATGACTGCTTCGTTGGGAATAACGTTATCGGCAGAGCCGGCATGAATCTGGGTAATGCTCAGCACTACGGGTTCGAGGGGGTCCACATTGCGGCTGACAATGGTTTGCAGACTTTGCGCCAGTTGCACGGCCGCCATGATGGGGTCCACGCCCAGATGGGGCATGCCTCCATGGGCGCCTTTGCCTTCAATGCGAATTTCAAAGGTATTGCTGGAGGCCATCATGCCGCCTGGCAAAACCCCGAAGGTGCCGGCAGGCATGCCGGGCCAGTTATGCAGGCCAAAAACAGCTTGCATGGGGAACAGCGTGAACAAGCCATCCTTGATCATTTCGCGTGCGCCGCCAAAACCTTCTTCGGCAGGCTGAAAAATCAGATAGATGGTGCCCGCAAAATCACGGTGCTCGGACAGGTAGCGCGCTGCACCCAGCAGCATGGCGGTATGTCCATCGTGTCCACAGGCATGCATCTTGCCGTCGTGACGGCTTTTGTGTTCGAACTCGTTCAGCTCCTGCATGGGCAGGGCGTCCATATCGGCGCGTAGCCCCACGGATGGACCTTCGCCGCCCGTACCCTTAAGGATACCGACAACGCCTGTCACGCCCAGGCCACGATGTACCGGAATATCCCATTTCTCCAGCCAGGACGCGACTTGATCGGCCGTCCGGGTTTCCTCGAAAGCCAGTTCGGGGTAGGTGTGGAGATCGCGCCGGATGGCCGCAATTTCATGCGACCAGGCGGAAATGGGTTCAAACAGCTTCATGATGCGGGCTTGTCCTTGGGTTTGAACAATAAAGTAGAGTAGAGTTAACCATAAATAAACACGTATTAGGTGACAAGCCCTTGGATACTCAGCAAAAACCTTGGCTCGAGCATTATCCGGCCTCCGTGCCCCATGAGATTCAGTTAGGCGCCGAGCAGACTTTGATCGATTGTCTGGATGCCGCCATGAAAAAGCATAAGGACAGGACTGCGCTGACCTTTATGGGGCATGACATTTCCTATGAACATCTGGACCGTAGCGCGGATGCCTTCGCGGCCTGGTTGCAGGCACAGGGTCTGGAGCGTGGCAGCCGTGTGATGCTGATGCTGCCCAATGGTTTGCCCTTCCTGATTTGCCTGCTGGGCACCATGCGAGCGGGTATGGTGGGCGTCAATACCAACCCGCAATACACCGAACGCGAACTGGAGTTCCAACTGGCCGATAGCCAGGCCCAGGTCATTGTGATTCTGGAAACCTTTGCGCATGTGCTGCAGCAAGTTCCTGACAATGTGAAGCCTGCCCACGTGGTGTTGAGTACCGTGGGTGATCTGATGGGGCTCAAGGGCAGCGTGGTGAATTTCGCCGTGCGTTATTTGAAACGCATGGTGCCGTCTTATTCCTTGCCGGGTTCGCACAGTCTGGAGGCCGTGCTGGAGCAGGGCAGCAAATTGAGCCTGAGCCGTCAGCCCGCCAAACCGGATGATCTGGCGCTGTTGCAATACACGGGCGGCACAACGGGCCGTCCTAAAGGCGCCATGCTTAGCCAGCGCAATTTGATGGCAAACGTCTTGCAGGTGGAGGCCGTGGGCTTTCCCGCTTTGGGTGACTTTAAAGGCCCGGCTTACACCATGATGGTGGCCTTGCCGCTCTATCATATCTTCGCGCTGACGGTTTGCGGTCTGTTTGCCATGTATGCAGGTATGCATATGGTGCTGGTGATGAATCCGCGCGATCTCAATTCGGTTTACAAGGCCTGGAAACGCAATCCGCCTGAAGTCGTTCCAGCGGTGAATACCTTGTTCAATGCGCTGGCGAATCACGAAAAATTCCGTACCTTGCCGTTTGCGCAGCTCAAACTGTGTCTGGCCGGTGGTGCCGCCTTGCAAAAAGCCGTGGCCGAGCGTTGGCTGGCTGTGACGGGCTGCCCTTTGATTGAAGGCTATGGTCTGTCGGAAACCTCCCCGGTGGTGGCGGTGAACTCGACGGATTCACGCGATTACAGTGGCACGATTGGATTTCCCTTGCCTTCAACCGATGTGCTCTTGCTGGACGAACAGGGGCAACCGGTTGCCATGGGCGAACAAGGCGAGCTGGCCGTCAAAGGGCCGCAGGTTATGTCGGCTTACTGGAACCAGCCGGAGGAAACCGCCAATGTCTTTACGCCTAATGGTTTCTTGAAGACAGGTGATATCGGTGTCATGGATCAGCAGGGACGTATTCGTCTGGTGGATCGCAAGAAAGACATGATTCTGGTGTCGGGCTTTAACGTCTATCCGAACGAAATTGAAGACGTGGTGGCGGCGCATCCCGATGTGCTGGAAGTGGCGGCGGTGGGGGTGCCCAGCGAGCACAGTGGTGAAAGCATCAAGCTGTTCGTGGTCAAACGTAATCCGTCCTTGACTGAAGCCGATATCAAGCAATGGTGCAAAGAGCGTCTGACGGCGTACAAGCGTCCCCGCATTATTGAGTTCCGTGATGAACTGCCCAAGAGCAATGTGGGCAAGATCTTGCGTCGTGTCCTGCGGGATGAGGAAGCCAAGCCTGAAGCGCAGGCTTGATTTGGAGGTTTGGAGGACGGGGCGACTATTTAGCAAATTGCTAAACCTGGCCTGCAACCTGATCTGCATGAAAAAAGCGAGCCGTTTTAAATGGCTCGCTTTTTTATCGGGCGATGAAGATCGGAGCAGGAGGTTTGGCAACTGGCCCCGAATAAGACGTTAAGGCTTGGGTTTGGTCGGACGCTGTGTCAGCGACGGACGCACCATGCCCAGCAACTCATCGGCAATGTGGGCATTGCCTGCGTAGACGTGACCGCTGACGGGCCAGGGCTCTTCCTGATACAGGTCCTGACACACACCCTTGGCTTCACGCACCAGCAAGGTGCCAGCGGCAACGTCCCAAGGAGCCAGACCCATTTCCCAGTAACCGTCGTAACGACCGCAAGCCACCCAGGCCAGATCCAGTGCGGCAGCACCCATGCGGCGCACACCACGGCTGCCTGTAATGGAAGCGTTCAGGCTGGGCATGTATTGGTCGGAAAAAGAGAAGTCGCGGAAGGGAAAGCCTGTGGCCAATACCGAGTCCGCCAGTTTTTTCGATGAGGATGTCTGAATACGGCTGCCATTTAACCAGGCGCCCACACCGTACATGGCGGTAAACAGCTCTTCTCGATTGGGGTCGTAGACCACGGCAATGACCGGCGTGTCCTGGGCCAGAACGCCGTTATCCATTTGCGTGCCGGCCGGGGCAATCAGGGCAACTGAGACGGCATAGTGAGGAATGCCGTGCAGGAAGTTGGTCGTGCCATCCAGCGGGTCGATATACCAGGTGGGACGGCCTGTATTCACGCCGCCGCTTTCCTCGGCCACGATATCAATGTCCGGGGTGCGCTCCATCAGCACACTGATGCAGGCCTGCTCGGCTTCATGATCGGCTTGCGACACCAGATCGTTGTGCATTTTGTTGCTGATCACCAGAGAGCTACGGTCCGACGCATAGGCTTGTAAAATAGCGGCGGCGGCATGGGCTGCGGTAACAGCAGCGTCCAGGCAGGCGCTGAGCGGTAAACGTGACAATGGCATGGCAATCCGGTTTTAAAAAAGAAAAGTCTGAAGCTGAGACTTTTCATTGTACGTGTTTGTTGGTGTCAGTTTGATTAAGGCCAGTTTAAGGGGTTAGAGCGTGTGTGAGTGTTGTTATGGGCAGGAAAATTAATGGCTGCCTCTGCGTTTGAGCCCCTGGTCCCGGCCGTTCTGGAGTTCAATGAGCATGGCGTGCCCGTCAGCGCGGTGTATCAGGATAGCTATCACCCGGCAGATGGCCCTTTGGGGCAGGCACGACGGGTGTTTCTGCACGGTAATGGTCTGCCCGAGCGTTGGCGGGGGCGATCCCAATTTACGATTTGTGAAACCGGCTTTGGACTGGGGGCCAGCTTTCTGGCTACCTGGCAGGCCTGGCGTCAGGACCCGGAGCGCAGCCAGCGGCTGCATTTCGTGTCGGTTGAGGCCCATCCTTTCCGCCAGGCAGATTTGGCGATTCTGTACGCCCGCTTGCCCGAGGAGTTGCAGACCCAAGCCCAGGAACTGCTGGCAGCCTGGCCCATACTGGTGCCGGGCATACACAGGCTGGAGCTGGATAGGGGACAAGTCACACTGACCTTGGCCTTTGGGCAAGCCGAAACCATGATGCACGAGCTGCACTGCCATGCGGACGCGTTTTACCTGGATGGCTTTGCGCCCCGTGGCAATCCTTCCATGTGGTCGCGGTCGGTCCTGGGGCAACTGGTGCGTCTGGCTGCGCCGGGGGCGACAGCGGCTTCCTGGTGCTGTGCCGGGCAGGTGCGACGTGATCTGGCCTCGGTAGGTTTTGAAGTGGAAAAAGTCCCCGGTGCCGGGGGTAAGTGGTGCACCATTCGCGCTCGCTTGCGTCCCCACCTGGGACGACG
The DNA here is from genome assembly GCF_050487245.1 of Alcaligenes sp. Me129. Classification (NCBI taxonomy): domain Bacteria; kingdom Pseudomonadati; phylum Pseudomonadota; class Betaproteobacteria; order Burkholderiales; family Alcaligenaceae; genus Alcaligenes; species Alcaligenes sp. Me129. The sequence continues at coordinate 125,454 of NZ_JBKQGX010000005.1, read as the reverse complement.
CAGCAATTTGCCACCACAGCAAGGGCGGGCGGTAGTGATTGGTGCCGGTTTGGCGGGGGCGGCCTGTGCCTGGGAGTTGGCCCGCAAAGGTGTGCCCGTTCTGGTTTGTGATCCGGCACTGAGCCAGGGCCTGGATGCAACGCATCAAGGTCACCGTCTGGCTGCCATCTCCCCCGTGTTCGCCCTGGATGATGCCCCCTTGGCCCGCTTGAGCCGTAATGCTGTTCTGCATGCCTGGCAGGGCTGGAAAGACTTGCCGGAAGCGGCTCGCCCGCGTCGAGTCGGAACCTTGGTGTTTGGGCAGGCGGGCAATAGTGATGCCGAAATTCAGCAGGCGCTGGAGCGTTTGGCCTTGGACCAGGATTGGGTGCAATGGCTGGATCGTGAGCAGGGCTCGGCCTTGGCTGGGGTGCCGCTGCAAGGCGGTGGCCTGTATTTTCCGCAAGGCATGGTGGTGAATCCCGGCGCACTGGTTGCCTATCTGCTGGATCACCCCTTGATTCAATGCCTGCCAGAGCAGGTGTCCTTGCGAGCCGGCCAGGAGCCGGAAGTGTGGGAGGTCTGCAATCAGCAGGGGGAGTGCCTGGAAAGCAGCAATCGTGTAGTGATAGCTGCGGCAGCCCAAAGCCTGAGTTTGCTGCCCGACGAGTTCTTGGCCCAGCATCCCCTGCCACGGCTGGCGGCCATGCAGCGTCTGGCCGGGCAGGTGACATACTTGCCTGCCGAACAGGCTTTGACTCGTGGCGAAGTGACTTTAAGCGGTCAGGGCTATATCCTGCCTGTAGGCCCGCAGGGGCAAGTCATTGGTAGCACCTACGAACGTTTGGGTGAGGCTGCCCAGGTCAGCCGCCAGGGTCATCAGCAAAATATAGAAAAAGTTTCTGCCATGCTGGCTCATCCCGCTGTGGCGGTGGCAACACCCGAACAAGGATGGGCCGGTTGGCGCTGTGCTTTAAGTGATCATTTGCCCGTGATGGGTTTTGTGCCGGGCCCGCCCGGTTTGTTTATGGCTGCGGCTTACGGCTCACGTGGTTTGAGTTGGAGCCTGCTGGCAGCCAGTTTGTTTGCCGCTTATTGTCTGGAGGAACCCATTCCTTTGGAGCGGCGTTTGGAGCAAGCCTTAATACCTCGCTAAGGCCCTTTTTTCGAATTATTTCGGCGAAATTTGAAGCAACATTTTCCTTTGTAGCGCAAATACGTCAAAATAGTGGCCTTGTTAAGTAATCTTGAGCGTGACCCTGCGATCAGCATCGTGCCGTTCGCTCCACTCTGACGACGTGACACAATTGTTTAATCATCTGAGTTTGTTGACGACGAAACCGGCCCAGGCCGATTTCGCTTTTGTCGAAACCGATTTTGCGCTGCGCATCGAAGCTCATGCGCCGGGTGTTTTTCGTTTCCGCTGTATGCCGGCTACCCGGCTCGATAATGAAAAGCTCAGTACCCGTGCCAAAGCTTTGGGCGATATGCTGCTGGCCCGCCATGAGGCGGTCAGCGAATTTCAACTGGAAGCAGCCGATTCGGGCTGGCGGATTGAGCAGGGCGAGCTTGCCCTGCACATTCAGGCCAATCCGTGGCGCTTTGAAGTCCGGCGTGGCGAGCAACTGCTCTTGAGCAGTGGCGATCAGCCATTGACACTCGAGCAAGAGCCCAACAGTTGCTGGCAGCTGGCTCTGGCCCTGGCCGAGGAAGATGCCCTGTATGGTTTGGGCGAAACCCTGGGCGAGCTGGACCGCCGCGAGGAAACAGTCGACACCGATCGCCCGGACGACCGCAGCCTGCCTTTGCTCTGGAGCACCCAAGGCTGGGGTTTATACATCAATACCTTCGAGCGGGTTGAACATGATCTGGGTCAGCAAGATCTGGATGCGTACCGCGCTCGTGTACACGCTGCCGACCTGGATTTCTTCCTGTTCCTGGGTGATCCCAGCGAAATTATCAACCAGTACTCCGCCTTGACGGGCCGTGCTGGTCAGCCCGGTGTCACGCCTATGGGCTTGTGGCTGGATGGCGCTCAGGCGCAGGATGTAACGTCCTTGCGTGAGCTGGCCAATCAGTGCCGCGAGCAGGGCATTGCGCTGGATGTGGCCGTCTTGCCGCCACCGGAGCCTTACGATTTTCAGCAGGACAAGCCTACGCTGGAGTGGGATGCCGCCCGCATGGCTGACCCTCGCGACGCTTTCTCTGCCTTGCAGAATGATCAGTTGCAGCTGGCCGCCTGGACTCGTCCTTGCGTACTGGCGGGCACCAGCTTGTTCGAAGAGTGGGAAGATCGCGGTTGGTTGCTTATCAATGATGACGACGGCTGCGCCTATGTCTTCCCTGGCGATGAGCTAAGCGGTGGTCGCGACTACGGTTTGCTGGACCTGACCCACAAAGACGTGTTCCGCATGTGGACCGAGCGCCAGCGTCAGATGGTCGACGATGGTCTGGGTGCCGTGCTGTGCAATGCCCGTTTTGATATTCCGGATGCCATCACCAGCCGTGGTGGCGAGTCTGGCGCCCTGTTGCGTGCAATTTACCCTGTGTTGGCACGTCAGGCCCTGTTTGATGCTGTTGCCGGTCACAAGACACCGCAAGAAGGCGTGGTTGCCAGCCGCGACCTGAGCCCATCTTCCCAGCGCTTTGCCTGGCAGTTGGGCCCGCAGGTGGAAAATACCTGGGCAGGTCTGACGCAATCCTTGAAGTCCGCCTTGGCTACCGGTAATAGCGGCGTGCCTATCCAGATTCATGGCTGGGGCAATGCGGCTGCATCGACCAGCGAAATGACTCCCGAGCTGTACCTGCGCTGGTTGGCCATGTCGGTTTTCTCGGCAAACTTCAGTCTGCAAGGTATTCCTGCCTTGCGTCCTGATGCGTTTGACGAAGAAACCCAGGCTCAGGTTGCTCATTGGCTGGAGTGGCGTTTCCGTCTGGTGCCTTATGTATTGGGCATTATTGAAGACGCCGTGCGTACTGGCTTGCCGGTACAGCGTTCCATGGCTCAAAGCTTCCCGGCAGATGCCCAGGCTCGCTTGTGGGATACCCAGTATTTGTTGGGTCCTGCCTTGCTGGTGGCTCCTGTCTTGCAGCCCGGCCAGGATATCGAGGTCTACCTGCCTGAAGGCGATGCCTGGTGGGATCTGAGCACGGGCTGGCGCTATGAAGGCGGCACCATCCTGAAAATGACTGTGGGTCTGGACCGCTTGCCGGTCTTTGGCCGCGAAGGCCATATGCTGTGTCTGGGACCGGTGGTCAAGCATACATCCGAGTTCAACTCGGCTCGTTTGCTGGATGAGGTCTGGATGTTTGGCATGCCCGAGCATAGCCCGGTTGTGATGCGCAACAAGATTCGCGTCATGCAGATGCAGGGTTCCAGCTACATCAAGGGTCTGGAAGGATTGAAGATCCTGCCGTCCGAAGGGCTGGAGGTCAAACGCCGTGGTGCCGAGGTTCGTATTTCTCGTGCCCGTTAAGCGCTAGACGAGCCTGATCGTCTTTGAATGCCTCCCGGCATTGGGGTCTGACCTCAGTCTCGGGAGGCATTTTCTATTTTCAGCAGTAAATGCTCCTGGATAGATGTTCCGATTTTGTTTCTGAAACAGGGAAAAGGGCAGGGGCGGGGCCTTAGCAAGACGCTGTTTTCAGGTTTTTTAAAGAAAAACGCCTTTTTCCCAATTATTTTGCATTTAGTGCTTGACGGCTCCTTCGAATCAGGCCATAATTTCATCTTTCAGTAGGGGGTCGTTAGCTCAGTCGGTAGAGCAGCGGACTTTTAATCCGTTGGTCGCGCGTTCGAGTCGCGCACGACCCACCACTAAACTGAAACGTAGAAACAAGGCCGCTCTTAGCGGCCTTTTTCTTTGGGCGCTTGCCTTGCACAGCCAAGGTCACATCCGCGCATTGGCCGGTCGGAAATCTTGCTATACAGTGCAGCCCTCAGTATGGTTTCAATATTTCCTTGGGTTATATCTATCTGGTCATAGTCAAATTTGCTTTATGGTAAATTTCGCTTACAGCTCAGGCTTTTATAACTCGACTGACTAACTAGGCTGAGTTCATCTTGATTCGTCTTGAACACATCTCAAAAACCTATTCCTTGGCAGGCAAGACCGTTCATGCTTTGAACGACGTTTCCTTGCAGATTCACCAAGGAGAGGTCTTCGGTATTATTGGTCGCTCGGGTGCTGGGAAAAGTACGCTGATCCGCATGCTCAATCTGCTTGAGCAACCCAGTTCAGGTCAGGTCTGGGTACAGGATCAGGACATCACACGCTTTTCGGGTGCGCAGTTGCGCGCGTTCCGACAAGGCGTGGGCATGGTGTTCCAGCATTTCAACCTGCTCCATTCCCGCACGGTTCTGGATAATGTCTGTTTTCCTCTGCGCCTGGCAGGGGTGGATCGCGCCCAACGTCACGCTCGTGCTCTGGAAGTGCTGGAGCTGGTGGGCTTGAAGGACCATGCCAATAAGTATCCCCGTCAGTTGTCGGGCGGACAGCAGCAGCGCGTCGGTATTGCCCGTGCCCTGGCTAATCGGCCACAGCTTTTGCTGTGCGACGAAGCGACCTCGGCGCTGGATCCGGAAACCACCCAGTCGATCTTGCGTTTGCTGCGCGAGATCAATCAGGAGCTGGGGCTGACGATTGTCCTGATTACGCACGGCATGGATGTCATTCGCTCAGTCTGTGATCGGGTTGCCGTGATTGATGCTGGCAAGATTGTGGAGTGTGGCGAAGTGCTGGATGTGTTCCTGCACCCGCATCATCCCACTACGCAGTCCTTGCTCAGTGAAAGCGGCGTGAACGCTGACGACTGGCATGCCTTGGCAGAAGGTGTGCCCGGTAGTGTCATGCGCTTGAGCGTGCGCGGTGTGGCGACAACGGAGCCTTTGATCAGCCGCATTACCAGCCAGCTGGGGCTGAATGTCAGCATCTTGCAGGGAGCCATTGGCCGCATCAAAACCGAGCCCTACGGACAACTGGTCGTGGCCGTGCAAGGGGATGCGCAGGCTAAAGCAGGGCTGGATGCCTTGCTGACTGAATTGAATGTCCAATTTGAGGTATTGCGACCATGAACTTTAGCAACCTGGATTGGGCGCTGATTGGTGAAGCCACGATTGATACCTTGTTGATGACGGGTATTTCGCTGGGCTTTACCGCAATTATTGGTTTGCCATTAGGCGTGCTGCTGTTTCTGACCAGCCGCAAGCAGATGCTGGACAATGCCTGGATCTACCAGAGCTTGTCCCTGATCGTGAATATTTTGCGGTCCGTGCCGTTCCTGATTCTCCTGATCGTCATTATTCCTTTGACACGCATTCTGGCCGGTACGTCGTTGGGGGTGCAGGGCGCTATTCCACCCTTGGTCCTGAGCGCCGCGCCGTTTTTTGCCCGTTTGGTGGAAAACGTCCTGCGTGAACTGGACCCCGGTGTGAATGAGGCCTGCCGTGCCATGGGAGCGAACTCCCGTCAGACCGTTTTGCTGGCTTTGCTGCCTGAGGCGACGACCGGCATTGTGGCGGCCCTGATTGTGACCGCCATTGCCCTGGTGGGGTATTCGGCCATGTCCGGTGTGATCGGCGGTGGTGGCCTGGGTGACCTGGCCTTGCGCTTTGGTTATCAACGATATCAAACGGATGTCATGGTGGTGACCGTGACTATCCTGGTGGTGCTGGTGCAACTCCTGCAGGTGTTTGGAGACGCCATGGTGGCTCGCTTGAGCCGAAAATAAGTCCTGGCAGCTATCGTCATAGTCTTGCCTTTCTGAAACTGGAGTCGCTCATGTCTTTGAAGAAATTTGTTCCCGTTCTGGCCTTGTCCGTGTCGGCTCTGCTGGCCAGCGTGGCCCAAGCTGCCGAGACCCTGTCGGTTGCTGCTACCCCCGTGCCGCATGCCGAGCTGCTGGAGTTTGTGAAGCCTGCTTTGGCCAAGGAAGGTGTGAACCTGGATATCAAGGTGTTCACCGATTACGTGCAGCCCAACCAGCAAGTGGCTGACGGCCATATCGATGCCAACTTCTTCCAGCACAAACCTTACCTGGATACCTTCAATAAAGAACACAAAACCGATCTGGTGTCGGTGGCTGTGGTTCACGTTGAGCCCTTCGGTGCTTACTCCACCAAGATCAAGAGCCTGGATGAGCTGAAAGAAGGCGCGTTGGTGGCGATCCCTAACGATCCTTCCAACGGTGCCCGTGCCTTGCTGCTGCTGCAAAAAGCCGGTGTTCTGACTCTGAAAGATCCCTCCAACATTCTGGCAACCTCGCGTGATGTGGACCAGAACCCCAAGAAGCTGAAGTTCAAGGAGCTGGAAGCCGCTACCTTGCCTCGCGTTCTGGCTGATGTGGATATCGCCCTGATCAACACCAACTACGCGCTGGAAGCCGGTCTGAACCCCACCAAGGATGCTTTGGCTATCGAAGGTGCAGACTCCCCTTACGCCAACTTGATCGCTGTAGCTGCCAAGTCCAAGGATGACCCACGCGTGGCCAAGCTGATCCAGGCTCTGCATAGCGAAGACGTGAAGAAATTCATCGCTGACAAGTACAAAGGTTCTATTGTTCCTGCGTTCTGAATTTGAGTGTTGATACGACTCGCTGTATGAAAAAACCTCGGGATTTCCCGAGGTTTTTCTTTTTTTAAAACTATTAAATACAAACAGTTGTGCTGCTTCGGGTAGGATAGATCAACGCTGGGGCAGGTCATGAGCCTGCGCTGACTTGGGTAAAACATCGAACTGGCTGGTTTTGGGTCAGTCCCTACAGAGGAGTAACGGATGTTCAATAAGAAAATGAAAACCCTGATGGCCGGTTTGGCCTTGGCTTTGGCTTTGCCCGCTGGGCAGGCTCTGGCACAACAAGGCAAAGAGCTGGTGGTCGCAACCGATACGGCGTTTGTGCCTTTTGAGTTCAAGCAAAACGGTAAATACACCGGTTTTGACATCGACCTGTGGGATGCGGTCGCCAAGAAGGCCAATCTGAATTACCGCTTCCAGCCCATGGACTTCAACGGCATTATTCCGGGCCTGCAAACTCGCAATCTGGATGCTGCGCTGGCCGGGATCACCATTCGTGATGACCGCAAGCAAGTGATTGATTTCTCCGATCCTTACTACGAAAGCGGTCTGGCCATTCTGGTCAACACCGATAACTCGGCCATCAAGACTGCCTCCGATCTGGAAGGCAAGACTGTAGCGGTGAAGATCGGTACCGCCACGGTGGACTTCATGCAGCGCTCGGTACCTACTGCCAAGCTCAAGCTGTTCCCCAATATCGACAATGCCTTCCTGGAGCTGGCAACAGGCCGTGTGGACGCGGTGGTGCACGATACGCCTAACGTGCAGTACTACGCCCAGACCGGCGGTAAGGATCGTGTGAAGGTCACTGGCGCCGTGAAAAGTGGCGACTTCTACGGTATTGCCTTTCCCAAGGACAGCGAACTGGTTCCGGTCGTGAACCAGGCTTTGAAAGATATTCGTGCTGATGGCACCTACGACAAAATCTACCAGAAATGGTTTGGTAAACAGCCTGAATAAACAGGCGTAAAGCCAAGCGCATGCCAAGCGGTGATCGCGTGTCGTAACGGGATCACCGCTTTTATTTTTTGACGCTCTGTTGTGGGCGTTTATTCAAAGACAAAGGTAGCACTGTGACTTTTGAATGGGACGCTATCTGGGGGGCTTTACCCAGCCTTCTGGAAGGTACAAAAATGACGCTGCTCATTACCCTTTTGGGGTTGGTGGGTGGCGCTATATTGGGTTTTCTGACCGGGGTGATTACCACCTATATTCGGGTGCCGGTCACCTGGCGCCGAGCCGCCTTGTTCGTGTTGGGCGTGTTTGCACTGGGCTTTGCGCTCAAGGGCCTGTCCTGGCTGATGAGCAATTGGCTAAGCTTTGTGCCAGCCTGGATCTGGAGCTCCATACAGGCGCTGATCGCTCTGTCGCTATTGGGTTTTTTCAGACGCTATCTGCTGTATGTACTCTCTTTCCTGTGTCAGCTTTACGTGCTGTTCATCCGCGGCACGCCTATCGTGGTGCAGGTGATGTTCATCTACTTCGCGCTGCCCATGCTGGCCAGTATCCGAATTGACGGGCTGACCGCGGCGATCTTCACCTTGATGATCAACTCCGGGGCCTATATTTCCGAGATTGTGCGTGGTGCCTTGCAATCTGTGCCCAAGGGCCTGAAAGAGGCCGGAGAGGCCATGGGCCTGCCATTTCACAAGATCTTGCGCCACATTATTGGACCGGTGGCGTTTCGCCGCATGATTCCCGCCATGGGTAACCAGTGCATCATCAGCTTGAAGGATTCTTCGCTGTTTATTGTGATTGGGGTTGCCGAGCTGACTCGTCAGGGCCAGGAAATTATTGCGAATAACTTCCGTTCGGTGGAGATTTGGGGAGCGGTGGCGGTGATCTACCTGATCCTGACCAGCCTGATTGCCCTGATTCTGAAGTTTATTGAACACCGCATGAGGATTGTATGAGTATTGTCGAGTTCAAGAAGGTAACCAAGCGCTTTGGCGACAATATCGTGCTCGACGATATCAGTCTGAATATTGATAAAGGCGAAGTGGTTGTGGTGGTTGGCCCGTCCGGGTCGGGGAAATCCACCTTCCTGCGCTGCATCAACAAGCTGGAAGACATTCAGGCTGGCGATATCGTGGTCAATGGTTTGAGCGTCAATGGCACGCCCGCTCAGGTACGCGATTTGCGCCGGGAAGCAGGGATGGTGTTCCAGCAGTTCAATCTGTTTCCACAGATGAGCGCTTTGGAAAACGTCATGTTCGGGCCTATCCATACGCGTGGCACCAGCCGCTCTCAGGCGCGTGAGGAAGCGACGGAGTTGCTGGCCAAGGTCGGTCTGGCCGAGCGTATGAACCATTATCCTAACGAGCTGTCCGGTGGTCAGCAGCAGCGGGTCGCCATTGCTCGTGCCTTGGCGATCAAACCCAAGCTGATGCTGTTTGATGAGCCTACCTCCGCACTGGACCCGGAACTGCGTCAGGAAGTGCTCAAGGTCATGCAGTTGCTGGCTGAGGAGGGCATGACCATGGTGGTGGTGACACACGAGATGGATTTTGCGCGTCGTGTGGGTAGCCGTCTGATCTTTATTGATCAGGGCAGGGTGGCGCACGATGGCCCGCCTGCGGAGTTGCTGAGCAATCCACCTAGCCAACGTTTGAAAGACTTTTTGCAGCACGTGGCTTAAGAGTCTGGCTGGATCGTCGGCTAAAAAAAGCCCTTCAGGATTTTGGCGATGAAGCCAAGGGCCTGAAGGGCTTTCTTGTGACTATCAGCCTGTGCGTGACAGGTCAGCGCTTATCGGGAGGGCGTCACGTAGATGGTGCGCGTGGCAACGACGCGGTTCGCGCCATCCGGCTTGATGCGGATCGTGACCTGACGGGGCGTAAAGCCGGCGGGCAGCTCTGCGGAGCCATTGATGTAGGCGTAACGGCCGACGCTGACAGGCTGGCTGGGCAGGTCCACATTGCCGCTGCGACCATTGCTGTAGCGGCCAGCAGCAACCAACTCCATGGTGCCGGTGAATTCGGCGTCCTTGCCCTTGTCCTGCATTAGCAGCACAAAGTGGTTCAGTTGGCCGTCCGTAACCGAGAACTCGGCAGCGCGAATGCCAGGGGAGGTGCCGCGCGGGTCAGGAGGCATGGCATCGGCAAATAGCGCGATATCCTTTTCCAGCTTGGTGACCATGGCCTGCAGATCGCTGGTCTGTTTGCCCAGCTTGTCTTCCTTCTGGCTGACATCTTCAAGATCGCGACTGGTCTGGTTCAACTGAGCTTGCAGACGTTGCTTGTCAGCATTGGCGCTGTTGAGGTCATAGTGCAGTTGTTCCGACTGCTCCACGGTCAGGCGCGTAGGGCCATAACTTTTTTGCAAGAACAGCAGACCACCAGCACCTAGGGCAATACCTGTCAAAAGCAGGACAAACCAGCGTGGAATACGGCGTTTTCGACGGCTGGAGCCGTAGGCGGTGGGTTTGAATACGGTGCGTTTGGAGGAACCAAGCATGAGAACAGACGTTCCTGTCAGACAAGGGACTCAAAGCAAATCAAGTCCCGATTACAAAACCCATTAGCATAGACGTCATTGGGGCTACGGAGGCGGGATGGCTGGCTTTGTTGCCCTTTGTTGTGCTTGGAAACGTCTGCCAGCTAGCCTGGAAAATATCAGTTTACTGTGAGGGTGCTAACGATTCCAAGTGTTGGTTTAACTGGGCTAATCGTTCGGGGGTACCGACATCCATCCAGAAACCTTCATGCAGACTGCCCAGCACCTGCCGGCGCTCGATGGCGGCATGCAGCAGGGGGGCGGCTTTGGCAGGCTGATCTTTGGGCAGATGGGTAAAGAGTTCGGGTTTGTAGACCCCTATGCCGCTCAAGGTGGCGCTGCGGGCACCCGCAAGGGTTTTGGCACATAGGTGCAATTGTCCTTCTTGCATGCCAAAGTCGCCTTCGGGGTGGTGGGGCGGGTTGGGGGTCAGGATCAACCAGGCCTGCTCCGGGCCAGCTTGCAAACGTTCGGCCATGGCAAAGGCTTGGGCAGGATCCCAATCGGACCAGATATCGCCATTCATTAACAGGAAAGGCTGGCCCTGGAAAAAATCCAGTGCCTTGGCAATGCCACCGGCAGTTTCCAGGGCAGATGATTCAGGCGAGTAGCTCAGGCGCAGGCCCCATTGGCTGCCATCACCCAGAGTGGATTCAATCTGCTCACCCAGCCAGGCGTGGTTGATGATGACTTCTCGAAAGCCGGCTTTGGCCAGCGCGCGCAAGTGCCAGACGATGAGAGGCCGACCACCTGCCGGAATCAGGGGTTTGGGGCAGGTGTCGGTCAAGGGGCGCATGCGCTCACCTCGACCGGCCGCCAGAATCATGGCGCGCATCAGACCGTCATGCCCAAAACAGTTTGGCGACCTTCCAGGCGGTTCAGCAGGCGCAGCAAACCGTTAAAACACTCGTAGCGGCTGGCCACCTGATGTACATAGCCCAGCAGGCGGGGCATATGGTCCAGATAATGATGTTTGCCGTCACGCAGAGAGAGGCGGGCAAACACACCCAGAATGCGCAGATTGCGTTGCAGGCCCATCCATTCGTATTGCTGGTGGAACACGGCAAAGTCGGCAGGCACATCCAGGCCGGCTTCCATGGCGGCTTGCCAGTAGCGAATTGCCCAGTCCAGTTGCTGCTCTTCCGTCCAGGTAACACGCGCGTCCATCACCAGGGAGGCAATGTCATAGGTGATAGGGCCAGCCAGGGCGTCCTGGTAGTCGATAACACCGGGCTCGCTTTGGCCGGGCAGGGGCATCATCAAATTAGGGCTGTGGAAATCCCGGTGCACGAGTACAGTAGCGCTTTGCACATTGGCCTGAACCAGCTCGGCAAAGGTTTTGCGCAACATCTCCTGATCTTTTTCGCTCAGTTCGAACTGGCGATGTTTTTGGATGTACCACTCGGGGAACACCTGCAGCTCTTCCAGCAAACGCTGTTCGTTGTAGGGAGGCAAGCCCGTGGTGTCGGCTTGTTGCAATTTCACCAAGGTCAACAGCGTACTGCGGTACAGTTTGTCCAGCTCGCTTTGCGGCATGGGGTTTTTCAGCGCGGTCTGAAAATTGTCCTGACCCAGATCGCTGAGCAGCAAAAAGCCTTGTTCAGTGTCTGCTGCCAGGATTTCGGGCACGTGGATGCCCGTCGGTGCCAGCAGTTCGGTAACGTGCACAAAGGGCTTGCAGTCTTCCGTGGCCGGAGGCGCATCCATCAAAATGACGGTTCGATCCTGGGCTTGCAGGCGAAAGTAACGGCGAAAGCTGGCGTCGCTGGAGGCCGTTTGCAGGCTGTCCAGATCCAGTCCAAACCGGGACTTCAGGGTGTTCAGCCAGGTAATTGCTTGCTGCAAACGAGGGTCGGTAGCGGCAGAAATAGAAGCAGACATAAATAAAGGGAAGCAGAAGATCGTAACGGATTAGTGTTTAGCAGTGCCGCTAAACGGCAGGCTTAACTATAATACCGGGTCGCCAGGGTTTTTCGTCTCTGGTGGAACAAATGCAGGACATAAATGCAGGACACAACTGGAGGCGCAGTCTTAGTGCGAGTTGCGGCGTGGTATATCGTGTTGATGATGACAGGCATGGGGGTCGCCCAGGCTCAGTCGTCCGTGCGTCCGTCTTTAAAGACGTCCCCCGGTTTGCAAGTGCGCAAGCTCCAGGAAGAGGATATGGCCGTCTATCTGATAGGCGACCAGATGAAAACACTGGAAGATGGCACCTTGCGTCTGGAAGGCGGTGCCCAGGTCCGGCGCATTGATTCTGTCGTCAAAGGCGACCGGATCGACTATCAGGAAAAAACCGGCCAGGTGGAAGTACGTGGCAACGGCTTGATCATGCGTGATGGGGCCCTGGTGCGCAGCCCGGAGTTTGATTACAACCTGGACGCGGATACAGGGCGCATGTCGTCCCCGGAGTTCTGGCTGGGAGCCACCGGCGGTAGCGGTACCGCGACGCAGGCTGATATTCTCAGTTCCAACCATATGCGGCTATCCGATGTGAATTACTCGGGTTGTCCATGTCCTGAACCTGCCTGGTATATCCAGTCGCCCAAGGTTGATCTGTATTCCAAGGAAAACGAAGGGGTGGCGCGTAATGGCGTCTTGTACTTCAAGGGTATGCCCCTGTTGTATTCCCCTTACCTGACCTTTCCGCTCCGTAAAGAGCGCAAGTCCGGTTTCCTTTTGCCTACTTACGGCATGACGACGCGGGGTGGTGTAGACCTGAGCGTGCCGTATTACCTGAATCTGGCCCCTAATTACGACGCCACCCTGACGCCCCGCTTCATGGCTAAACGCGGCGCCATGTTGGGGGGGGAATTCCGTTATCTGGGTGACAGCTTCTCCGGAGAGTTGACCGGTAACTATCTGCCTGATGACAAGGAGCTGGGTTATAAACGCTGGCTGTTCATGGGGCAGTATCGTCAGAGCCTGCCTGCCAGTTTCTATTTGAATGCGGATATCCGCCGTGTCTCGGATGATGATTATTTCCGTGACTTCAGCAGTTTTGGATTGAACGATTCCACCATTCAGGATCTGGCCAGCACGGTGACTCTGGGTTGGGGCGGTTCCAAGTATTTCCGTTCTCATGTCAGTGCGACGCGCTATCAGACTTTGCAGGACTCCTCGTCCTGGTATCGTCAGCCGCAGTACGACAAATTGCCAGAATGGTATTTGGGCGCATCCCGTTATAACTGGGGTGGCTTTGATGTGGTCAGCGATAACTACGCGACGCGTTTCCGCATGCCCTTTTATAGTGGCAACCTGAGCGAATTCGATAATATGCGCAGTACCCGTCTGGCTCCAGATGGTACGCGTTTCTCGTCCTACACAACGGTGGCTTACCCCATCGTTCGCCCAGGTTGGTACATCACGCCCAAAGCTGGCTTGCATATGAGCCAATACCAGACAGACTGGTATGTGGGTGATCCTAATATGGCGCGTTTCGCGGACCGGGCCCGTACGCAAAGTCGTGTTTTGCCTATCCTGTCCCTGGATACCGGCATGACCTTCGAGCGTGACACCACCTTGTTTGGCAACGACTCCATTCAAACCCTGGAGCCGCGTGTTTACTATCTGTACGTGCCTTATCGCGACCAATCCTCGCTGCCCTTGTACGACACCAGTCTGGCCAGTTTCAACTTTGCCCAGGCTTTCAGCGAAAATATCTTCTCCGGTGGTTGGGACCGTATCTCCAATGCGAACCAGGTCACCGTCGGCCTGACGTCCCGCTGGCTGGATGCGGACACGGGCTTCGAGCGTCTGGTTCTGCAGGCCGCTCAGCGCTTGTATTTTGATAAGCAAACCGTAACACTGGGCGATGAAAAAGCGCGTACCAGCACTCGTTCCGATTATCTGGTCGGTGCCAGTGCGGCTTTGACCAATACGTTCTCGGTCAACTTCGATGCGCAATTCAACCCGGACGAAAAACGCCGCAACCGTCTGGCCTCCGGTATTCGTTGGCGTCCTAAACGCCTGGCAACACTGGGTTTGAACTATCGTTATGAGCGTGACCCCCGTCAGGTTGTTGATCCAAACTTTACGCCCGTTGACGAAGATCATCGTGGCAAGGAATACGTCTCCATGACTGGCCAATGGCCGTTGAGCAACAAGGTGTACGCTGTGGGACGTTACGATTACTCCATTCAGGAAAGCCGTGGCACGCAAACGGTGCTGGGGCTGGAGTATAAAGGCGACTGTTGTTGGGCGGCTCGTGTGGTGATGCAACGCTATGCGGTTTCGGCCAGGGAAACCAATAAGGCCCTGTTCTTCCAGCTGGAGCTATCCGGTTTGGGCGGAATTGGCAACGACCCTATCAAAATGCTGCGTGACCGTGTGATTGGCTATGAACCCGTCACCAATCCCGTACAGGAAAAAATGATTCATGAGAGGTATGAATAATATGCGTTTCAGCTTGAAAAACCGTACCCTGTCATTGGCTTTGATGGCCGTCATGGGGCTGGGCACGGCTCAAATGGCTCAGGCGCAGTCCAAGCCCGCTGCAGCCAAGGCGGCACCCGCTGCTTCCTCCCAATTTGTGGATGGCATTGCTGCCGTGGTCAATGACGAGGTGATTACCCTGCGTCAGGTTGATCTGGAAGCCGCACAGGTGCTGGAACAGTTAAAGCAGCAGAAAATTCCTGCTCCTGATCATGACATCTTGCGCAAACAGGTTTTGCAACGGTTGATCAATGAGCGCCTGGAGCAGCAGGAAGCTCGCGCCATGGGGATTTCAGTCGGTCCACAGCAAGTGGATGAAGGTGTGCGCATGATTGCTTCGCGCAACAATATGACCGAGGCCCAGTTGCGAGCCGAGATTGAAAAGAATGGCATTAGCTGGGAGCAGTACCGTGCCAATCTGAAGCAGGAAATCCTGCTGGATCAGTTGCGCATGCGAGCGGTCGACAGCAGCATCAATATTACGGACGCCGACATTGATATTTACCTGCGCTCTCAAGGTGGCGCAGGTTTGGGCAATTTGGGACAATCGGCGGCACAGGCGCAAAATGCACCTGTCAGTCTGGCGCAGATCCTGGTGCGTGTGCCTGAAGGCGCGAACTCCAGCGAAGAAGCGCGTTTGCGGACCAAAGCAGAAGGCCTGCTGGCCCAGGTTCGTTCCGGCGCAGACTTTGCTGGTTTGGCTGCCTCCAACTCGGATGGTCAAGAGGCCCTGAGCGGTGGTGCGTTGGGAACTCGTTCCTTGTCCGACTGGCCTGACTTATTTGCACAAGCTGTCCATAACCTGGCCCCCGGCCAGGTTTCCGACCTGATTCGCAGTGGTCAAGGCTTCCATATTCTGAAGGTGTTGGAGCGTGGCGGTGCTGCGCCTAGCAATACTTCGCCTGTGCCTAGTGCGGCATCGGCGCAGTCCGGTCCCATGATGGTGACCCAGACTCATGCTCGCCATATTCTGGTCAAGCTGTCCAAGGTTATGACTTCCGAGCAGGCTCGTCAGCGCATTGAGCAACTGCAAGTGCGTTTGCGCAATGGCGAGTCCTTCCAGGATCTGGCCAAGCGTTACTCGGAAGACAGCAGCGCACCACAAGGTGGTGATTTGGGTTGGCTCTCGCCTGGCGAGACTGTGCCTCCGTTCGAGCAAGCCATGGACAAGCTGCAACCCGGCAACGATACCGCCGTGGTGGAGTCCCAGTTTGGCTGGCACCTGATCCAGGTGATCGAGCGCCGTACCCGCAATATGGAAGGTGAGTACAAGCGCATGCAGGCCCGTCAGGCTCTGTTCCAGCAGCGTGCCGAGCCTGCCTTTGAAGATTGGCTGAACAGCCTGCGCGGCCGCGCTTACATTGATAACCGTTTGGACCCCGAGTCCAGCACCCGCCGTCGCTAAGGATAAGTATGGCCCAGCATCAGGCGCGCAAGCGCTTTGGACAGAACTTTCTGGAAGATGAGGCCATCATCGACCAGATCATCCGTGCGATTGGCCCTCGGCCTGTCGATAATATGGTGGAAATTGGTCCGGGCCTCTCGGCCCTGACCCGACCGCTGACGCAGGCGCTGGAGCGCTTGCGTGTGGTCGAGATTGACCGTGATCTGGCAGCCCGTCTGCGTAATCACTATTCGCCCAGCAAGCTGGAAATCATTGAGGCTGATGCCTTGAGCGTGGACTTCGGTGCTTTAGGCCCGAATCTGCGTATTGTGGGTAATCTGCCGTACAACATCTCCAGCCCCTTGCTCTTTCATTTGCTGGACTATGCCGATGCCGTGGTGGATCAGCACTTCATGTTGCAACGCGAGGTGATTGATCGCATGGTCGCTAAACCCGGCTCCTCAGACTACAGCCGCCTGTCGGTGATGTTGCAGTCGCGCTATCGCATGGTGAAGTTGTTTGAAGTGCCGCCCGAGGCATTCAACCCACCACCGCGTGTTGTGTCGGCAGTCGTGCGTATGGTGCCTTTGGCGGCAGATCGTCCCCAGGCTCGTGATGCGCGTGTATTCAGCCAGGTTGTGGCGCGGGCCTTCTCGCAAAAACGCAAGATGTTGCGCGGTGGTTTGGGTGACTGGACGGCTCATATCGACTGGGAGGCGCTGGAAATTGCACCTACCAGCCGTCCGGCTGATTTGTCCCTGGAACAGTACATTGCCCTGGCCGATCACCTGATGGATAAGGGCGTTATCCAAGCCGTCTGATAGACAAAACCCCGTAAAGAAAAACACCCCAAAATTGGATATCGATTCCGTTTTGGGGTGTTTTTTATGGTGGGTCGTGTAAGGCTACTCGTCCTTGGAATGATCTGTTATGCCAGCTTGAATCTGCTGGGAAAAAGGTCTTGCCCCCACGCTGAGTCCTGGGCTCCTAGCCAAAGAACCAATAACAAACTGCAATCGAGGCCAGCACGCCTGCCAGATCAGCAATCAAGGCGCAGGAAACCGCGTGGCGGGCACGTTGGATGCCGACCGCACCAAAGTAAACCGCCAGCACATAGAAAGTTGTCTCTGTGCTGCCCTGCACGGTCGCACCCAGCAGGGCCGGGAAGCTGTCCACGCCGTGATGCTGCATGGTTTCAATCAACAGGGCACGAGCGGCACCGGCTGAAAAGGGTTTGACCAGAGCGGTAGGCAAGGCATCAATAAAACGCGTATCCAGTCCAGTCAGGTTCACCAGCCAGCGGATCACGTCCAGCACGATATCCAGAGCGCCAGAGCTGCGTAGCACGCCCACAGCGCACAGCATGGCAACCAGATAGGGCAACAGATCCCTGGCAACACTAAAGCCTTCTTTCGCGCCTTCTACAAAGGCTTCATACAGAGGAATCTTGCGCCGCCAGCCCATCAGCAGGAAAAGCCAGATGATGGACAGCAAGGTTAGATTGCCCATCAGAGAGGACAGCGACTGGATGGCTGCTGCACTGAGCGTAGCCAGCAAGGCCATGAAAGAGCCCAGGATCAGCGCAAAAACGCCAAACCACAGCATCAGAACGGGATCAAATAAACGCAGGCGCTGAACCAGGGCAACGCTGAGCAAGCCCGCCAGGGAGGAGGCAGTGGTGGCCAGCAGAATGGGCAGGAACACCATCGTCGGGTCGGGAGCACCTTGCTGAGCCCGGTACATGAAGATGCTGATGGGGATTAGCGTCAGGGACGAAGCATTCAGCACCAGAAACAGGATCTGTGCATTGGTCGCGGTGTCCGGATGCGGGTTCAGTGTTTGCAGGGACTTCATGGCCCGCAAGCCTATAGGCGTGGCGGCATTGTCCAGGCCCAGGCCATTGGCCGCGAAGTTCAGGGTGATCAGCCCCAAAGCAGGGTGGCCTGCGGGTACGCCGGGCATCAGGCGGCTGAACAAGGGGCCCAGCCAGCGAGCCAGGATATCGATCAGCCCGGCCTTCTCGGCAATTTTCAAGAAACCCAACCACAGGGTGAGCGTGCCAAAAAGCAGCATCATCAGTTGCACGGACAGGGCGGCCATATCGAACAGGCTGCGCACCATTTGTGCAAAAATTTCGCTATTTCCCCCGACCAGCCACTGGTAAAACCCGCTGACGGCGGCAATCAGGAAGAAAAACAGCCAAAGAGTATTGAGCATAGTGTTGGCAGTAAACAGGGCAGGGAAAAGCCAAGCTAGATTGTCGCAGAATACAGGCGGGTTTTAGCGGCTACGGTATGTAAGGGTAGCGGCACAAATAGTCGCAAAGTATGATTCGGACACCTTTGTGCCAAGTTGAATAATTAGGGGTGCATAAAAAAAACCGGCCAATTAAGGCCGGTTCTGTTTGCTTTAATCCACGCGCCCTTTGGCCTGGATCAGTTCAATCTTGTAGCCGTCCGGATCTTCCACAAAGGCGATCACGGTGGTGCCGTGCTTCATCGGGCCTGCTTCGCGTACGACTTTGCCGCCACGAGCCTTGATGTCCTCACAGGCTTTGTAGGCATCAGGCACTTCCAGTGCAATGTGGCCATAGCCGTCGCCCAGATCGTAGGAGGGGGTGTCCCAGTTGTGGGTCAGCTCCAATACGGCGGCTTCGGACTCGTCCTGATAGCCAACAAAAGCCAGGGTGAAGCGGCCGTCCGGGTAGTCGGACTGGCGCAGCAATTTCATGCCCAGCACTTCGGTGTAAAAGGCCAGAGAACGGTCCAGATTGCCGACACGCAGCATGGTGTGCAGGATACGCATAAGGTAGAGCTCCTAGAGTTCAACCTGCCTTAAAGCAGGGGCAGGGTGCCTGGATCATATTGTCGTAACTGATTGCGCGCATTGACAAAATCAGGGTAGAGCGTTTCGACCAAGGCCCAGAAACGTGGGCCGTGATTCATCTCTTGCAGATGCGCGACCTCGTGAGCGACGACGTAATCAATGATGGATGGGTGAAAGTGTATCAGGCGCCAGTTCAGCATAATCGTGCCGTCACTGTTGCAGGAGCCCCAGCGTTTGGCAGGGGCCGCCAGCCGCAATTTGCTGGCACTCAAGCCCGACAGGTTCAAATAATGTTGCAGCCGCTGCTCAAACCACTGTTTGGCTTGTTTTTGCAGCCAGGCCTGAGTCAGTTCCTGAACACGTTGTGGTTCGGCATCGACGGGCAGGGGGAGTGACAGGCGTTGACCTCCTTGAACCTGACCGGCTCGTCCGTCGAAATGTACCTGCTGAATCTGCGGGTTCAGGCTAAGGCGGATGGGCTCACCCATAAAGGGCAGGGTGTCGCCATCGACCCATTGCAGGCTTTGCAAGGCCAGTTGTTCACGACGCTGCTGGTATTCGCGCAGCTTGCGCAGTATCCAGGCGCTTTTGCTGTGCAGCACCTGCTCGGCCTGACTGATCTTGACCCAGGAGGGCAGGGCAACGGTCAGGCCACTGTCGTTGATGGTCAGGCCCAGGGTACGGCGGCGGGAGCGTTTGAGCTGATAGCCAATGGTGTGGCCATCCAGCTGCACCTGCTGCCATTGCACGCCTTCCGGCAAGCTTTCGGGCCGGACAGTCAGGGCACTTTTGGGGGGCAGAGCAGAACCGGCGGGCGGCTTTTCTTGCCGCTGCGCCGGGTGGGGAAAGGCCGTGTCAGGAAACAGAGCCAGTTGTGGGGGGACCGTCATAGCGTTCCGGATTCAAGACGCGCATTTCGGTTTCAATCCATGTCTGTACGCGTTGGTTTACTTCTTCAGGGGTCAGCCCGGCAGGATCAATGGGAGGACCAAAAGAGATAGTAACCAAGCCCGGCGTCTTGATAAAGGCATTGCGACGCCAGCATTCGCCCGCATTATGCGCCACGGGAATAATGGGCGTGCCAGTACGGCTGGCCAGCAAGGCGCCACCCATCTTGTAGCGGCCGGTAGAGCCTGGGGCGGTACGGGTGCCTTCGGGAAACAACAAGGGCCAGCGGCCTTCGTCAATGCGCTGCTGCCCGATCTTGATCACCTGTTCAAAGGCATCCCGGCCTTTGGCACGATCAATAGGAATCATGCGCAGCAAAGCCAGCCCCCAGCCAAAGAAAGGGACTTTGTGCAGTTCACGCTTGTACACAAAGCACACCTGACGCGGCATGTAAGAAGGAAAGAACAGCGTTTCCCAGGCCGACTGGTGCTTGGACAGGATGATGGCCTTGCCATCGGGCAGGTTTTCCCAGCCCTTGGTCTGCCAGCGTATGCCCAGGATCGTGCGCGCACCCCAGACAGCCAGACGTGGCCAGCCAGTGGTAAAGCGATAGCGTATATCCAGGGGCAGTGGCGCAATAATCAGGCAGGCAAAGGCGTAGGGGATAACGGTAATCAACAAAAAGAGTTGATAGAGTGAAGCGCGGATAATGCCCATATCAGTTTCCGTGGAGCCATTTGTCGACAACAGCGGCCAGATCGGCCTCGACGCGCGTGCCTTCGGGCAAGCCGCCTTTCTCTAGGGTACGCATGCCTTTGCCGGTCTGGACCAGCCAGGGGGCACAACCGGCTTGGCTGGCCGCTTGCAGATCGCGCAAGGAATCGCCCACCGAGGGTACGGCTTGCAGGTTCACTTCATAGCGATGTGCAATGTCGCGAAACATGCCGGGGGCCGGTTTGCGACAGGTGCAGCCATCATCCGGGCCGTGCGGGCAAATAAAGATGGCGTCGATAAAGCCACCCAGCAAGGCCAGTTCCCGGCGCATCTTGGCATGGATGGCATTGAGCGTGGTCATGGAAAACAAACCACGCGCCAGACCGGACTGGTTGGTGGCAATGACCACCTTCCAGCCGTTTTCGGTCAGGCGAGCCAAGGCCTCCAGACTGCCTGGGATGGCCTCCCACTCTTGTGGGCTTTTGATAAAGGCATCGCTGTCATGGTTGATGACACCGTCCCGATCAATGATGGCAAGTTTCACTAGTTAGCCAGCCTGGAAAGATCCGCAACCTGGTTCATCAGTGCATGCAGCTTGGCTAGCAAGGCCAGGCGATTGGCACGGATGGCAGGGTCTTCGGCCATGACCATGACGTCCTGGAAGAAGTTGTCCACGGCACCACGGGCCTGGGCCAGCGTGGCCAGGGAAGCATCAAATTCACCGGCTTCAAACTGGGCCTGGGCAACGGGCTGCAATTCCTGAATCTTGGTAGCCAGCTCGCGCTCGGCGGGCTCGACCAGCAGTTGGTCGTCCAGTGTTGCCAGTTCGCCTTCGGCTTTCTTGAGCAGATTGCTGACGCGCTTGTTGGCGGCAGCCAGGCTCTCGGCTTCAGGGCGTTGGGCAAAAGAGGCGCAAGCCTGAATGCGGGCGTGAACCTGTTCCAGCGGTGGACGCAGGGCCAGCACGGCATCGACCACGCTGCGCTCGTAATCGTTGCTGAGCTGATTGCGGTAACGCTCGTAGATGAAGGTCTGAACCGCATCGACCGTGTCATCGGCCAGAACCCCGTCCTTGAAGAAGGAAGCGGTGGTGTTCAGCAGCGTATCCAGATTCAGGCTATTGGCCTTCAATTGGGAACCGGCTTGCAGTTGTTCGTAGGCGCTGATCAGGCCCAGAGCCGCACGGCGCAGGGCGTAGGGGTCGCGTTCGCCAGTTGGAGCCAGACCAATGCCCCAGATACCGACCAGAACTTCGGCACGCTCGGCCAGGAACAGAATGGCTTGGGTCAGGCTGGCTTCTGTGACAGGCTGGTCCAGACGGTGACGGTATTGCTCGCGAATAGCCAGCACGATGTCCTCGGGCTCGCCATCGCCTTGGGCGTAGTAAGCGCCCATCACGCCTTGCAGCTCGGGGAATTCGCCCACCATATTGGAGTTCAAGTCCGCCTTGGCCAGCAAAGCGGCACGACGGGCGTGCTCTTCATTCGCGCCCAGTTGCTTGGCAATGTAGCCAGCCACGGACTGCAGGCGCTCGATGCGGTCCAGCTGCGAACCCAGCTTGTTGTGGTACACGCTGCCGGCCAGCGTAGGAACACGCTCGGCCAAAGTTTGCTTGCGATCAGTTTCAAAGAAGAACTGAGCGTCCGCCAGACGGGGGCGCACCACACGCTCGTTACCTTCGATGATGTTGCTGGGATCATCCACCTTCATATTGCTGACGATCAGGAAGCGATTGGTCAGCTTTTGTGTGGCGGGGTCAAACAGCGGGAAATACTTTTGATTCAGACGCATGGTCAGAATCAGACATTCGGATGGCACTTGCAGGAACTGCTCGTCAAACTGGCCCACGTACACGGTGGGGTATTCGACCAGAGCGGTGACTTCGTTCAGCAGGGCTTCCACTTCGGGATCGTTGCCCAAGGTGGAGTTCAGGCGTTTGGCTTCAGCTTCCAGGTCGGTGCGAATCTGCTCGCGACGAACTTCGAAGGAAGGAACCACCCAGCCTTGCTCCTGGACTTGTGCGGCCCAGCTGTCGGCATCACGGATGTCGAAGGGGACATCGCACATGAAGCGGTGACCGTGTGTCTGGCGACCGGCTTGCAGGCCCAGGGCGCTGACGGGAACGATGTCCGACCCCCACAGGGCGACCAGGCCGTGAGCAGGGCGTACAAAGCGCACGCTGCTGACACCATCGGCCAACTGATAGCGCATCACTTTAGGGATGGGCAGGTGCGTAATGGACCATTCCAGAGCTTCTTGCAGCCCGTCTTTCAGGGCGGCGCCAGTGGCAATGCCGCTGGCGTACAGGTAATCCTGCTTGCCATCGGATTCGCGCAGCAGGTCGCTGGCCTTCAGATGCTCCAGGCCTTTGGCAGCCAGGCGCTTGGCTAGTGCCGGGGCGATCTCACCATTGGCATCCAGGCCAATATGGGCGGGCATCAGCTTTTCGGTATAAGGCTGGTCTTCGGCTTGCTGGTACGCAGCGCTGAACCAGGCCGCCAGACGGCGAGGCGTAGCATAGGCGCGCACTTCACAGTTCGGGGCCAGCAGGGCTTGCTCGCCCAATACTTTTTGCAGACCTTCGCTAAAGGCTTGCCCCAGCTGTTGCAGCGCTTTGGGGGGCAGTTCTTCGGTGAACAGTTCAATCAGCAAAGGCTGTGTCGTGGAGGCATTCATTACTTGGCCTCCGAGGATTTGTTGCTCAGCATGGGGAAACCTAGGCGTTCGCGGGAGTCGTAGTAAGCCTGTGCGACAGCGCGGGACAGATTGCGGATACGGCCAATATAGGCAGCGCGCTCGGTCACACTGATGGCGCCACGGGCATCCAGCATATTGAAGGTGTGGGCAGCTTTCAGCGTTTGCTCGTAAGCGGGCAGGGCCAGCGGCACGTCAATGATGCGCTTGGCTTCGGCTTCGTAGTCGTTGAAGTGTGCAAACAGCACATCGGTGCTGGCGTGCTCGAAGTTGTAGGTGGATTGCTCCACTTCGTTCTGGTGGAACACGTCGCGGTAGTAAATGCGCTGGCCGTTGTGACCTTCGGTCCAGACCAGATCGTAGACGCTTTCCACACCTTGCAAGTACATGGCCAGACGCTCCAGACCGTAGGTGATCTCTCCCGTGGTTGGCGTGCAGTCCAGACCGCCTACTTGCTGGAAGTAGGTGAACTGGGTGACTTCCATACCATTGAGCCAGACTTCCCAGCCCAGACCCCAGGCGCCCAGTGTCGGGTTTTCCCAGTCGTCTTCAACAAAACGGATGTCGTGCGCTTTGGGGTTGATGCCCAAGGCTTCCAGCGAGCCGATATACAAGTCCAGAATGTTTTCAGGTGCGGGCTTGAGCACGACCTGAAACTGGTAATAGTGTTGCAGGCGGTTGGGGTTGTCCCCGTAACGCCCGTCTTTGGGGCGGCGCGAAGGCTGCACATAGGCAGCGCGCCACGGTTCAGGGCCGATGGCCCGCAAAAAGGTTGCCGTATGAGAGGTTCCGGCACCGACTTCCATATCGTAGGGCTGAAGCAGAGCGCATCCGTGCTTGTCCCAGTATTGCTGGAGCGTAAGTATGATTTGCTGAAAGGTGAGCATGAGCAATGGCCAGTAAAGCGAGAATCTGCAAAATTTTTCTATTTTAGCGTGAACTGCGCCCTTGCAGCAGAAAAGCGCCCGCAATGGGCTATTTTGGCCGTCCGGGCCATGGGCAAGGCCGCTGTGTACCGGGCGGTCAGGTTGTTTTTAGACGTATCATATGCGTTTGTCCAAATACTGCTTATTTGCTGACCTGATCTTGAAACAGAATCTCGGGCGGCAGTCTAAAGGAGGCTAGGTCCATGAGTGAACTTGTCACGCTTGAACGTATCGGCAAGGTGTTGTTGATTACTTTGAACCGTCCCGAGGCACGCAATGCCATCAACCTGGAAACCGCGCAGGCGCTGGCCCAGGCTCTGGATGAGTTCGATGCCGACCCCAGCATTGCCGTAGGCGTGCTGACAGGGGCCAACAATACCTTCTGCGCCGGTATGGATTTGAAAGCCTTTGCCAAGACTGGCCAGCGCCCCTATGTAGGCGACCGCGGTTTCGCTGGTATTTGCGAGCGCCCGCCTGCCAAGCCATTGATTGCCGCCGTGGAAGGCTACTGCCTGGCCGGTGGTTTTGAAATTGCCCTGTCCTGCGACCTGATTGTTGCGGCCGACAGCGCCAACTTTGGCCTGCCTGAAGTGAAACGCGGCATTGTCCCCGGATCGGGCGGCATGGTGCGCTTGCCTAGCCGTATTCCTTACCACATGGCCATGGAAATGGTGCTGACCGGTGGTATGTACCCTGCAGCCCGCATGGCCGAACTGGGTCTGGTCAGCCGTCTGGCCGAACCCGGCAAAACTACCGAGCAGGCGCTGGCACTGGCCGAGCAGATCGCCGCCAACGGTCCTTTGGCCGTGCAAACCGCCAAGAGCATCATTTCCCAGTCGCGCGACTGGCGTCAGTCGGATCTGTTCGATCTGCAGCGCCCCCGTATCGCCGGCATTTTTACCTCTGCAGACGCCAAGGAAGGCGCGACGGCTTTTGCCGAGAAGCGCGAACCTGTCTGGCAGGGCAAATAGTTTCTCCTTGTTCATCCCGTTTTTTATATAGACGCCACCATGACCACGATCAAAGAAGACGATCTGATTCAGTCCATCGCTGATGCGGTGCAGTTCATCAGTTACTACCATCCCACCGACTATCTGGAACATCTGGCCCGCGCTTATGAGCGCGAACAGAACCCGGCGGCCAAAGATGCCATCGCCCAGATCCTGACCAACTCGCGCATGTGTGCCGAGGGCCATCGCCCCATCTGTCAGGACACCGGGGTGGTGAACGTATTCCTGAAAGTGGGCATGGGTGTGCGCTTTGATACCAAGCGCTCCTTGCAGGAGCTCTGTGACGAGGGGGTGCGTCGCGGTTATCTGAATCCGGATAATCCACTGCGTGCCTCCATCCTGAACGACCCCTTGTTCACCCGTAAAAACACGCGCGATAACACACCCTGTATTGTGAGTGTGGAACTGGTCGCTGGGGATCAGGTCCACATTCAAGTGGCAGCCAAGGGTGGTGGTTCGGAAAACAAGAGCAAGTTCGTGATGCTCAACCCCAGCGATTCTCTGGTGGACTGGGTGCTCAAGACGGTTCCTACGATGGGCGCTGGCTGGTGTCCTCCGGGCATGCTGGGTATTGGCGTGGGCGGCACGGCTGAAAAAGCCATGCTGATGGCCAAGGAAGCCCTGATGGAAGACATCGATATGTACGAGCTGCTGCAACGCGGTCCGCAAAACAAGCTGGAAGAGCTGCGTATCGAACTGTACGAGAAGGTCAATGCCCTGGGTATTGGCGCCCAAGGCCTGGGTGGTTTGACGACCGTGCTGGACGTGAAGATCAATACCTTCCCGACCCACGCGGCTTCCAAGCCTGTGGCCATGATCCCCAACTGTGCCGCGACCCGTCACGTGCACTTCTCGCTGGACGGCAACGGTCCCGCCGAGCTGGCACCTCCACCGCTGTCGGCCTGGCCTGACATTCACTGGGCACCGGACTACAACAAGTCCCGCCAGGTGAACCTGGACGAACTGACTCCTGAAGAAGTGGCTTCCTGGACGCCAGGTCAGACCTTGTTGCTGTCGGGCAAGATGCTGACGGGCCGTGATGCGGCTCACAAGCGTATTCAGGACATGCTGGAAAAGGGCGAATCCCTGCCTGTGGACTTCACCAACCGCGTGATTTACTACGTGGGCCCGGT
Organism: Alcaligenes sp. Me129; assembly: GCF_050487245.1. Taxonomy (NCBI): domain Bacteria; kingdom Pseudomonadati; phylum Pseudomonadota; class Betaproteobacteria; order Burkholderiales; family Alcaligenaceae; genus Alcaligenes; species Alcaligenes sp. Me129. Next base: position 99,402 of record NZ_JBKQGX010000005.1, on the reverse strand, counting down.
TGATCCTGTACGTGACGAAGCCGTTGGCCCAGCAGGCCCAACCACGGCCACTCGCATGGACAAGTTCACCGAGATGATGCTGGCCAAAACCGGCCTGATCTCCATGATCGGCAAGGCCGAGCGTGGCCCAACCGCGATTGAAGCCATCCGTGCCCACAAGTCGGCGTACCTGATGGCTGTGGGTGGTTCCGCGTACCTGGTGTCCAAGGCCATTCGCAATGCGAAAGTGGTGGCTTTTGAAGACCTGGGCATGGAAGCCATTTACGAGTTTGAAGTTCAGGACATGCCCGTGACCGTGGCCGTGGACTCGCAAGGCGTGTCCGTGCACAACACTGGCCCTGCCGAGTGGCGCAAGCGTATCGCAGAGATCTCTTTGGTCGCTGTGTAAGACGTGAAACGGGAAGCTTGGGCTTCCCGGCGCTATCGATACAAAACCCGCCTGAGTGTTTCTGGTCTGCTTGTAATAGCAGCGTCAGCACAACATTCAATGCGGGTTTTTTTATGTCTGTCGTTTGTATGAGCTTTGCTTGGCTGCCTGAATGTTCTGGTTTTAGGAGAGGTTCATTACCGCTATAGATGCCAGGGCCGTATATTTCTGGTGGCTCAAGATGTCGCGTAAAAAAGAATTCGATCTGTTGATCTGCCTGCCGTTAGAAGCAGATGATCCCAGACCCGCTCTTTGCCTGGGTACTGGCTTTTTCAGCATCGCCCGTTCAGGACTTGATCAGCAAGCCGCGCAGTAATAAATCCAGTGCAGCCAGCCCTTTTACCAAGCGGGCATCCCCATCCTCTCCCTGCGCAATCCAGAAGGCGGCTTCGGCCAGACTGCCGTAAATCAGGGAAGCCAGGGCGTGGGGATCTGCCTGTTCAATCCGACCTTGATCCATCAGTGCCTGAATCAAGCCTTCCATGGAACCCACGCAATACTGATGCGATTCGGGTGATGCGCCCCCCAGTACGGCCTTGGCATCACACAAGACAATGCGCTGCATTTCCGGTTCCAGCGCCATTTCCAGATAGGCATGGCAGCGGCGTACAAACCCGTCCCATGCGTCCTCGGCATTGTTTGAAATAGCCTGCAGGCGCTCGTCCATTTCTGCATCGATCTGGTCGACCACCGCCGCCAGTAAACCCTTTTTGTCACCGAAATGATGGTAGAGCGCACCACGTGTCAGGCCCGCTTGCGCCGTCAACTCGTCCATGGATGTGTCGGCATAGCCACGTTCTGCAAAGAAAGTGCGAGCGGTGGCCAGCAGCGTGGCGCGGGTTTCTTCCATCTCGGCGCGAGTACGGCGTGCCATAGTTTCTCCTTACATACGATCTGAATGTATATTTACATGCACAGCGTATGTATATATCATTTTAAACATACGCCCTGTATGTATTGTCGACGCATCACCGTGTCGTGGCAAGCGGGCGCTCACGGAGAATGTAATGGCTCAGCCTTATCGAGAACTTTTTGCCGCGCCTGGCACACGGGGATTCGCCCTGGCCGGGCTGCTGGCTCGGATTCCGCTGCCCATGATAGGGATAGGAATCATCACCATGCTGTCGCAACTGCGGGGCAGCTATGCCTTGGCGGGGGCGGTGTCCGCCTCCTTTGTATTGAGCTATGCGCTGGTGTCGCCGCAGGTGTCCCGTTGGGTGGACCGGCGTGGGCAAAGCCGTGTTCTGCCGCTAGCAACAGCCATTAGTGTTCTGGGCTTGTTGCTCTTGTTGGGGGCGACATGGTGGCAAGCGCCTGACTGGACCTTGTTTGCAGGCGCGGTGCTGGCCGGTTTCATGCCTAGCATGTCGGCCATGGTGCGTGCTCGCTGGACGGCGATTTATCGTGGGCAGGATCGCTTGCAAACAGCATATTCGCTGGAAACCGTGCTGGATGAAGTCACCTTTATTGCCGGGCCGCCTTTGTCGGTGGGTTTGGCGGTCCTGGTGTTTCCACAAGCCGGTGTGCTGGCTGCTGCGCTATTGCTGATTGCCGGTGTGTCGGCTCTGTTGTTGCAAAAGGGGACTGAGCCGCCGATCCAAGCACAGGAGCAGGGCAGCCGCCCTTCGGTCCTGCGTCTGAATAGTGTGCGTTTGCTGGCACTGCTGATGGTCGCCATGGGCGTGATCGTGGGCACCGTGGATATTGTCAGCGTGGCCTTTGCCCAGCAAATGGGGCAGCCGGGGGCGGCCAGCCTGGTGCTGTCGGCTTACGCCCTGGGTTCTTGCGCAGCAGGTCTGGTGTTTGGTGGTTTGAAGCTGAACATCCCTTTGCATCGCCTGCTGCTGTTGGGCGGTTTGGCTACCGCCGCTACGACCTTGCCTTTATTGCTGGTGGCCAGCGTGGCACAGCTGGCAGGGGCGGTTTTGCTGGCTGGTCTGTTTTTCGCTCCCACCATGATTGTGGCCATGTCGCTGGTCGAGCGTGTGGTGCCGGAGCAGCAATTAACCGAGGGCATGACCTGGCTGCTGGCTGGTCTGAATATTGGTGTGGCTATGGGGGCTGCCGCTTCGGGGCGGATGGTGGATCAGGGCGGAGCCAGTTCCGGCTTTATGGTTGCGCTCTATGCCGCTGCCCTGATCGTCTTGCTTGCCTTGTGCAGCTATCAAAGTTTGCGCGCACCTGTAGTAGCCCGCTCCTGCGCTGTCTAGACTTCTTTCTTTGAGCATGTAGCGATGAATACTTCTTCTCTATCCATGGCCGGGCAGCCCAGCAAGCGGCAGTCCTGGCTGGCTGTTATTGCCGTTGGCCTAGCCACTTTTTCTGTGGTCACGACGGAAATGCTGCCCGTAAGTTTACTGACTCCCATTGCAGACAGTTTGCAGACTTCCACGGGGACGGCTGCTTTGCTGATTTCCTTGCCTGCCTTGTTGGCAGCCCTGTTTGCGCCTCTGGTGGTGCTGGCCTCTGGTGGCGTGGACAGACGCCGCATTCTGTGCGGTTTGCTGGCCTTGCTGGTGATGGCCAATATAGCGTCCGCCCTGGCTCCCAGCATCGGCTGGATGCTGGCCGCCCGTGTTCTGGTTGGTTTTTGTATGGGAGGCATCTGGGCCATTGCAGGTGGCTTGGCATCCCGTCTGGTTCTGGCTCAGTCTGCAGGTTTGGCAACCTCGATCATCTTCGGTGGGGTTGCCGCCGCTTCTGTGTTGGGCGTGCCATTGGGCGCATTGATGGGTGAACTGGCTGGATGGCGCTGGGCGTTTGGCGGCATGGCGCTGCTGAGCGCTTTGGTGTTGATCTTCCATCTGGCCGTGATTCCGCCCCTGTCCGTGTCGCGCTCGACCACATGGCGTCAGTTCGCCGAGCAGTTTGGCAATCGGCAGTTATGGTTTGGTTTGCTCTTGACCCTGATTCTGGTCGCGGGGCACTTCAGCGCATTTACCTTTGTGCGTCCGCTTTTGCTGGCTGTTTCCGGCATAGGTGTTCAATGGATAGGAGCCTTGTTGTTTGCTTATGGAGTGGCCGGGATTGTGGGCAATTTCCTGATCGGGATGTCGGCGGCCAAACGCACTGAAGCCAGCTTGATGGCGATAGCGTTGGGTCTAAGCATCACTGCTTTGCTTTTCTTGACAGTGGGTAGATCACCGCTGAGTGGAGGTGCGATTTTGCTGCTTTGGGGCCTGGCGTATGGCGGGGTGTCGGTAGGGCTGATGAGCTGGATGATGAAGGCCGCTGCCAATGCTGTTGAGGTGGCTACGGCGTTGTACGTGGCTGTGTTCAATATCGGCATAGCGCTTGGCTCCTGGCTGGGCGGGCAGACTGTGGATGCCTACGGTTTAAGCGCGAATCTGGGATTGGCTGGAGCCGGATCGTTTGTTGTGTTTTTGCTGCTTTTCGGAACAATTTTGCATCAAAAAAAATGAGCAGAAAAAACGGGCCCGGACTGATTTTTCCGGGTTTGCCAGGGCGCAAGCGCGGGTTATTGCTTATTGGAGTCTTGGAGGAGCGCTGCGACGATGTCTGTCAGAACTCCTTGAAATATTCTGTACATCGTTATGTTGTACGGTATAGGGATGCTTTCTGGCTGACCTCCCTTATGGGCACACAACGTCGGTATGGGTGGTCTTAATTAAGGGCCTTGTATGACGCAACTTCAGCGCTCCATCACTATTCCGCAGCTCAACCCCACAATCTGGAACACTCTTGAGCTCGTGCGCTTACGCCAAACCCCCTGGCACAAGAAACAAGCAGTTTTTGAACAATTACAGTCGCTGGGATTAGTCCAAGCCATCCCGCAAACGACGCAGACTCCTTCCCCTTTCCCCGCTCCCCTGATAGCCATGTTGACCGAAGAAGGGCGGCAATTGCTGGAAGCTCGATCCAATCATCAAGAGGCCTTGATCAAGCTTTTGGACGCGTGATCCTTTAGCTTGAACTGGTTTGCCTGGCTTGTCCTTTGCCGGTCAGGCCAGGCCGCTTGCCCTCTTTGAACGTTTTCTGGATAAGTGACGCCTTGAGCGAAAACTGTATAATGCTGTTTTTATATACAGTATTTCGATCATGGAGCTATCGCGCAAACTCGAGATTCTGGCCGACGCGGCAAAGTACGATGCCTCTTGCGCCAGCAGTGCCGCGCCCAAACGGGATTCCCGTGGGCGTACGGGTCTTGGGGCCAGTACGGGGGCCGGCATCTGTCATAGCTTTACGCCTGACGGGCGCTGCGTATCGCTGCTCAAAATACTGCTGACCAATTTTTGTCAGTATGACTGCCTGTATTGCGTGAACCGGCGCTCCAGCAACGTGCCACGCGCGCGTTTTCGGCCTGCCGAAGTGGTTGATCTGACGCTGGATTTTTATCGGCGTAACTATATAGATGGTCTGTTTCTGAGCTCGGGCATCATACGAAGTTCGGACTACACCATGGAGAGCCTGGTCGAGGTGGCGCGCTCCTTGCGCGAAGATCACCATTTTCGCGGCTATATCCACCTTAAAACCATTCCTGATGCAGATCCCCAGCTGATTACGTTGGCTGGTCTTTATGCAGACCGCCTCAGCGTCAACATCGAGCTTCCCACAGACGCTGGCCTGAGCCGTCTTGCGCCCGAGAAAAGTGGGCATACGATCAAGCGCGCCATGGGCGTCATTCGTCTGTCCCAGGAACAGGCTCAGGAGGAGAAGCGGCCTAAAGTGCCTGCCGGGCAAAGTACACAAATGATTGTCGGTGCGGATGCAGCGGATGACCGCAATATCTTGCAAACGGCGCAGACCTTGTACGGAGCCTACAAGCTCAAGCGGGTGTATTACTCGGCATTCAGCCCCATCCCGGACAGTTCGTCGGCGCTGCCAGCCCAGCCGCCGCCGCTCTTGCGGGAGCATCGTCTGTATCAGGCCGATTTCCTGCTGCGTAGCTACGGTTTCCGGGCCGAGGAGCTGTTTCAGGATAAGGGCGATTTACCCTTGGATATTGATCCCAAGCTGTCTTGGGCCTTGTCCAATCGAGCGGTTTTTCCGGTAGATCTGAATCGGGCGCCCGAGCGTCTGATTGCGCGTGTTCCGGGTATAGGCATACGCAATGCCAAGCGCCTGGTCGAGCTTCGTCAGATGCGGGCGATCCGATATCAGGACTTGATTCGCTTGCGGTGTTCCATCAAGACATTGCAGCCGTTTGTAGTGGTCCAGGATTACCGTCCCGGCCTTGCTGAAGCCGCGTCAGACAAGCTGCGACGCATGCTCTCGAGCAATCCGCAGCAACTGAGCTTGCTATGAATCCTCCTTGTGTGACGACCTTGCTTCTTTCTGGCAGCAGGAGCCAACAGTCATGATGACTCTGATGGTGAACGGCGGTTATCTGGCCTGGCGCGAGCAGGCATTACGCGCTTTGGCCGAGGGCTGGTCGCCGGAGGAGCTTTGTTGGGCAGAAGCAAGCCCGGATTTAGGGCGGCAAGGGCAGCAAATCGGGTTGGAGTATGAAGCGTCCCATGCGCCGCTTCCCTCTCCTGTTTCCTTGCAAGAGCCCCAGGCGCAGCAGCCCGTTTCCAGTGTGTCTGTGCGTATTTCCAAAGGGCTGGCTGCCTTGCTGCAGGATGCGGCCCTGTGTCGTGCGCCGGCGCGTTGGGCTTTACTTTACCGTGTCCTGTGGCGCTGGCATCAGGGTGATCGCAGTGTGGAGTCTGTAGCAGACGAAGATGGTGCCCGTTTGTACGAGATGGCCAAAGCGGTGCGTAAGGAAAAACACGACATGATGGCTTATGTACGGTTCCGCCATTGTGGCAAGGGCATGCAGCCCGAGTACTGGGCCTGGTTTGAACCCGAGCATGATGTGCTGGAGTGGATTGCAGACTATTTCTCCAAACGCATGGGGGGCACGTCGTGGTGTATCGCGACGCCGCAAGGGCTTGCACTGTGGGATGGTCGGAATCTGCAGCTGCAGGATGCCCCCGACAATATAGAGGCGTTACGGGCTGGCCCGGCCGATGATCAGGTGGAGGCCTTGTGGTTGCGCTATTACCAAAGCATTTTCAATCCGGCTCGGCTGAATGAAACCGCTCTGCAGCAGAGCATGCCAGTGCGATTCTGGAAAGGCCTGCCCGAAGCCAGCTTGATTCCCGCCATGATTAGCGAGGCACGTAATGGCGCCCGGCGAGTGGGGCAGTTTAGTGCGGTAGCCCGGATGCCAGGCAAGTCAGTCGCGGTGGAGGCCCACAGCGCACAGCCTTACCGCAGTGAACCGTCTGTACTGGAAGCCTGTCGTCGCTGCGGCCTTTGGGAACATGCTACGCAAGCCGTGCCGGGAGAAGGCCCGGCAACAGCGCGCATGATGTTGCTGGGCGAGCAACCCGGTGATTACGAGGATTTGGCCGGGCGTGTCTTTGTCGGTCCTGCAGGGCGGGTTCTGGATCAGGCTTTGCAGCGTGCCGGTATTGAACGCAATGCGCTGTATCTGAGCAATGCCGTCAAGCATTTCAAATGGAAAGGGCGAGGCAAGCAGCGTTTGCATGTCAGCCCCTCTCAAGCCGAAGTGCAGGCATGTGGGCACTGGTTACAAGAAGAGCTGGCGCGTCTTGAACCTGCTGTCATCGTCACCTTGGGAGCGACGGCCTTGACTGCTTTGCTGGGAACCCAAGTGCCGCTTGCTCAGTATTTGGCCAAGCCGTTTCTTTTAGGGCAGACGTGGGTAATTGCAGCTTGGCATCCTTCGTATGCGCTGCGTGTGGACTCTGCGGCCCGCCGCGAGGAAATTGTCAGCAGTATTACCCAGGTCTTGCAAATGGGATGGCGGCTGGCGACAGGCTCCGCTACGGACGAGGGCCTGGCCGCGGGTATCAACTCAGCCGCTTGATTTCCTGATCTTGCACATTGACCAGTAACTCCCTGATGTGGCCTTGAGCCAGTTCAAGTTCAGGAGCCAGATCAGCCAGCGGTACCAGCACAAAAGCACGTTCATGCATGCGGGGGTGGGGTACGATCAGCCGCTCCGTGTTGATCTGCTCTTGCCCGTAAAGCAGCAAGTCCAGATCCAGAGTACGGGGTGCATTACGGTACAGGCGCGTGCGGCCGTGCTCTTGCTCGATGTGTTGCAGACGGTCCAGCAAGGTCTCGGGAGCCAGGGTGCAGGTGAAGCGAACGACTGTATTGACGTAATCCGGGCCACTGGAATCGACGGGAGCCGTGCTGTAGAAATGGGCCAGCGTCAGATCCTGGATGCCAGCAGTAGCGGCCAGTTCAGCCGCTGCTGTGTCCAGAGTTTGTCGTGCTTCGCCCAGATTTGCGCCCATGGCGACGAAAACGGTGGTGCTGCCTGGAATCACGATTCGCTTCCACCCGTTGCGTTGCTGCGCTTGGCGTTGGAGCGACGGCGGCGGGTACGGCGCTGGCCGCTGCGCGAGCCGGTAGCGGCGGTGCCAGCGGGTTTACGTACGGCAATCATATTGCTGCGTTCTTCATCACCGGCATCGGCCAGATCCATCCACCACTGCGCCTGCACGCTATCCACCTCTTTGGCTTCGGCGCGTAGTTGTAAAAAATCCACAGCGGCACGGAAACGAGGTTGTTCCGTCATGCGCCAGATAGCGCGATTGGCGATGCGCTCAAAACGGGGCTGCATGAACCAGATTTCGCGCATATCCGACTGGAAGCGCTTTTGAATCGGCATGATGCGGCTTTGTTTTTCCAGGATCAGGTCGGCGGCTTCCAGCAAGGCTTGCTGGGGATGCATGTCCTGGGCACTGCGTCGTTCCCATTCTTGCTTGACCAGCTTCCAGAGCAGGCAGGCATAGATAAAGCTGGGGCTGACCGATTTGCCAGCACGAACGCGGGTGTCGGTGCGGGCCAGGGCCATATCCAGGAATTCAGAGCCACCGGGCAGGCGTTGAACCGGCTCGACCATAGGCAAGAGCTTGCTGTGCAGACCCAGCGCCTGCAGGCGCTGGATGCAGTCCATGGCGTGGCCGCAGTTCAGCAGCTTGAGTGTTTCGTCAGCCAGACGGGACTCGGGTACGTTCTCGATCAGACGCGACAAGGAACGAATGGGCGCATCCGTTGCCGGTTCGATGGTGGCATCCAGCTTGGAGGCAAAGCGCACGGCACGCAGCATGCGCACCGGGTCTTCGCGATAGCGGGTTTCCGCATCACCAATAATGCGTACCTGGCGGTCTTTCAGATCGGCTACCCCGTTGTGGTAGTCGATGACGGTTTCAGTCAGGGGATCGTAGTACAGCGCGTTCAGTGTGAAGTCGCGGCGTGCGGCATCGTCTTCGATGGTGCCGTACTCGTTGTCGCGCAGGATGCGGCCATGTTCGTCCGTTTGCTTGCCGCTATCATCGGCCCGGAAGGTCGAGGTTTCGATGATTTCCTGGCCAAACACCACGTGAACCAGGCGGAAGCGACGGCCAATGATGCGGGCACGACGGAACAGGGGGCGGATTTGCTCGGGTGTGGCGTTGGTTGCCACGTCAAAGTCCTTGGGCTCCAGGCCCACCAGCAAATCGCGCACCGCGCCGCCCACGACATAGGCTTGATAGCCTTCGTGGTTCAGGACCTCGCACACTTTGATGGCATGACGCGAGACCAGACGCCGGTCTATGCCATGTTCTTCTCGTGTGTAGCGGCGCGGCCCTTTGGGACGCGCGCTTTTGGCTGGTTTGAGCAGCCGGTCGACAAATGTTTTTATTGTTCGCTTGAGCATGCGTCTGATTTTACGATTTGCTGTCCATCATGTCAGCGAACAAATCGATGACGACCCAATTGCGTTCGGTGGCCACGGCACGCAGCTTGTCGCTGGGGTTGGTTGCCACGGGGTCGGTCACCACTTCCATCAGGGGCAGATCGTTGGGCGAATCGCTGTAAAACCAGCTGCGCTCGAAGTCGGCCAAAGTTTTGCCCATGGTTTGCAGCCACTGTTCTACACGGGTGATCTTGCCAGCCTGAAAGCTGGGCACGCCGCTGATCTTGCCGGTGTAGCGGCCGTCTTTCATTTCGGGGGTGGTGGCGATCAGGTGGTCTACGCCCAATGCCGCAGCAATGGGGCGTGTCACGAATTCGTTGGTAGCGGTCACGATCGCCACCAGATGGCCTTGGTCCTGATGTTGGGCCAACAGTTCGCGTGCAGCGGGGCTGATCGAGGGCAGGATCACGGCCTGCATGAATTCGTCCTGCCAGGCCAGCAACTCTTCCTGGCTGGCATTGGTGAGCAGGCCCAACATGAATTCGGCCGATTCCTCGGCCGTCAGCAATCCCTGGTTATAGCGTTCCATCAGGTCTTCATTCAGACGAATGGCTTCAGCGGGGTCACCGACGCGGCCGGTACGGGCCAGGAAGTCAGCCCACTGGTAATCGCTATCTAAAGGAAGCAGAGTGTGGTCCAGATCAAACAGGGCAATAAAAGAAGAAGCAGTCATGACTCAACTAGAAGATTGGGTCTGGCTGTTGGCCAGAAGTTCTTTGAGCAGGGGTAAAGTGATGGGGCGTTTCTTTACCAGTGAATAATTGTCCAGCGCATCGATCAGTGCGCTCAAGCGGTTCATATCGCGATCGTAGTGAGTCAGTATCCAGCTGAGCACTTCCGCTTGCAGTTGCAGACCGCGGGCAGCGGCTCGCTGTTGCATGGCTTCGGCCCGATGGGCGTCCGACAGGTACTCCAGCCTGAATACCAGGTCCCAGCCCAGGCGTGTGCGCAAGTCCTCGCGCACGGACATGGTTTTGGGAGCCCGGTCGCCGGAGACCAGCAGCGTGAAGGCGTCTGGCCGGGTGGCCGACTCGCGCCAGCGATTGTACAGTGCAAATACGGCAGCCTGTCCGTGCTCGTCAAAACGTTCGATATCGTCGATGGCCAAGAGGCTGGGAGGGGCTTTGTCATCGGTAGCGATGTCAAAGATGGGCTGGGAGGGTGTATCTGAACTAAAATAGCGGCTGTCGTCTTGACTGGCCATCGCCCGCAGCAGATGTGTTCGACCTGCGCCGGGCGGTCCCCACAGGTAAACCGCGCGTCCTGGACTGCATTGACGCAGAGCCTGCAACGCAGCCTGATTCGCTCCGGCAACAAAGTTGTCCAAAGAGGCAGGCGGTGCTGGAGATATATCCAGAATCAGTTGCTCGGTCATGTGTCGTACAATTTCGTCCAACTCGCAATTTTCACATATCCCACGGCTTTTCCCATGAAAAACACTACTTCTGTTTCCTTGACCTACCGCGATGCAGGCGTGGATATCGACGCGGGCGATGCCCTGGTCGATCGTATTAAACCACTGGCTGCCAAAACCATGCGTGCAGGCGTCATGGCTGGAATCGGAGGCTTTGGCGCTTTGTTTGAAGTGCCTACCCACCTTAAAGAGCCCGTTCTGGTGTCCGGCACCGACGGTGTTGGTACCAAACTACGCCTGGCATTTGACTGGCAGCGCCACGACACTGTGGGTATAGACCTGGTGGCCATGAGTGTCAACGACATTCTAGTCCAGGGCGCAGAACCCTTGTACTTTCTGGATTACTTTGCCTGCGGCAAGCTGTCGGTCGACACGGCAGCTCAAGTAGTTGGCGGCATTGCCAAGGGTTGTGAACTGTCCGCTTGTGCCCTGATCGGTGGTGAAACGGCAGAGATGCCCGGCATGTACCCCGAAGGCGAGTACGACCTGGCCGGTTTTGCAGTGGGAGCGGTAGAAAAATCGCGCATTATCGATGGCAAGTCCATTGTTCCTGGTGACGTGGTCCTGGGTCTGGCTTCCAGCGGTGCCCACTCCAACGGTTACTCCCTGATTCGCAAGATTCTCAAGCACGCCAACGCCAAGCCTACCGACGAGCTCGATGGCCGTCCTTTGGCTGACGTGGTCATGGAACCCACCCGCATCTACGTGAAATCCGTGCTGGCTGCCTTGGCTGCCCACGGTGCGGACATCAAGGGCCTGGCTCACATCACGGGCGGCGGCTTGCTGGAAAACGTGCCACGCATTCTGCAAAAGCACCTGACTGCCCGACTGAAGCGCGATTCCTGGACCATGCCTGCCTTGTTCCAGTGGTTGCAAAGCAACGGTAACGTGGCCGACGAAGAAATGTACCGTGTGTTCAACTGCGGTATCGGCATGATCATCATTGTTCCGGCTGACAAGGCAGACGCCATCAGCGCCACCTTGTCCGAGCAAGGCGAAACCGTCTACCAATTGGGCGAAATCCTGGAGCGTCAGGAAGGTCAGGCACAGACCGAAGTGGTCTAAAAACCTCTGATCTTTCCGTCAGTAAAAAAGCCAGCTCATCAAGCTGGCTTTTTTTATTCCTGCATCCTGCTTTGAATTGCCCTGTATTACCGCATCGAATCTGATGTATTTGTTTTTTAAATAAATATTATATGGATTTGATTATGTCGTTTTTCGAGCTAATCCGAATTTAGGTATTACTCGTACATTCCATAATGTTCCCCGAACAGCAAGGCTCCTACAGTAGCGGCAAGCACATAGAAATTTCAGCTGAAATGTTAGAAGCAATTTCTTAGGGGGAAGAAAATGGAGCACAGCGATTTATCTTTGAAAGACCCGCATCCTGCTTTGCACAACGAAGACTTGGCGCCTTTGCCACGACAAAAACGCTTGTGGGGCTGGTTCGAGATTTTCAACGTCTGGTCTAACGATATTCAAAGTCTGTTTGGCTACACCTTGGCCGCCACCTTGTTCATTTCTTATGGTTTGAATGGTTGGGCCGTGTTTGCTGGCATCTTGCTGGCCGGTTTTATTGTGATGGGACTGGTGAACCTGAGCGGTAAACCCAGCGTGCTGTATGGCGTTCCCTATCCTGTGATTGCCCGTATCAGCATGGGGGTGAAGGGCGCCAAGTTTCCTGCTCTTGTGCGCGGAATTGTGGCCATTTTCTGGTATGGCGTGCAGACCTACTTTGCCTCCACGGCCTTGGCGCTGTTGTTCAATGCCTTGCTGGATCATCCCGGCGGAGCCTTGTTCCTGGGGCTGGATTGGGTGGGGTGGGTGTCTTACGTGGTGGTTTGCATCCTGCAGCTGGGTATTTTCCTGATGGGCATGAAGTGGATTACGCGCTTCCTGAACTGGGCGGGCCCGTTGGTGTATCTGGTGATGTTCGCCTTGCTGGCCGTGATCTGGTACAAGGCTGGCGGTGGTTTGCTCGATAAAGTGGGTGAGATCTTTGCCGGTAAAGGCTCTTACGAAGGCGGACCCTTGATGGCCTTTGGTGCGGTGGTGGGCACTATGGTGGCGTACTTTGCTGCCGTTGTGATCAACTACGGCGACTTCTCGCGCTTTGTGAAAGACGAGCGCAGCATGCGTATCGGTAACTTCATGGGCTTGCCTGTCAGCCTGGCCGTATTCTCCTTCCTGGCCTTGTTCATTACCGCCGGTACAGCTGTGTTGTTTGGCGAAACCTTGACCAACCCTACCGATATTGTGGATCGCGTCGATAGTTTGGCTTTGACCGTGATCGCGGCTTTGACCTTCTTTGCCGCAACCGTGGGTATCAACCTGGTGGCGAACTTTATTCCACCGGCCTTTGATTTGGCCAACCTCAAGCCCGAGCTGATCTCTGCCAAGATGGGCGGCATTCTGACAGCCGTAATTGCTTTCTTTATCGGTGCCTTGTGGCTGCCCTTGATCAGCGCTATCGGCATTACGGGTTTTGTGGATACCTTGGGCGCCTTGCTGGCTCCCTTGTACGGCATCATGATTGTGGACTTCTACTTGATCCGCAAACAGCGTGTCGTGGTGTCGGATCTGTTCAGCCTGGCAGAAAGCGGTACCTACTACTTCCAGAACGGCTGGAACAAGCGTGCAATGGCCGCTTTCTTCCTGGCGGCGGTGTTCTCGGTAGCGACCGTCTGGGTGCCTGCGCTGGCGAATATGGCGGGTTACGGCTGGCTGATTGGTGCCTTGTTGGGTGGCGCGTTCCAATACGTGGCCATGCGCACCAAAGTTTTGCCCAAGCTGAGCAGCGCTTCGGTGTAAGAGGCGTCTCGGGTAAAAAAATGGTCTCTTTGAACGGCCCCTTGGCAGTCGGATACTATCCGGCCGTCAAGGGGCCGTTCCTACGAGCGAGCCTGGTGTATCAGGCTGGCCAGATCTGGCGTGCCGCTTGCACAATCTGCTCGGCGGCTTGCGGGCTCTGGCAGTTGAATTGCAGACGTTCGGGTTCGGAGCGTAGCCAGGTCAATTGACGTTTGGCTAGCTGGCGAGTCGCGGCAATCGCCTGTTCGATCGCCACGTCCAGACTGACTTCGCCGTCCAGATACGACCACAGTTGCCGATAGCCCACACAGCGAATGGAGGGCAGACCGGGATGTAAATCAGGGCGTTGGTACAGCTTCTCCACTTCCTGCAGCAGCCCTTGCGCGATCATGTCGTGATAGCGAGCCGCAATGCGCTTATGCAGCCAGGATCTATCTTCTGGCTCCAGGCTCATGGTGACGTACTGATGGCTCTCTTCTTGCGGCTGGGCTTTGTCCTTGAGCCAGTCACTCATGGTCTTGCCGCTGATATGGAAAATCTCCAGCGCACGTTGAATGCGCTGGCTGTCGCGGGGAGCCAGTCGGGCAGCTGTCACCGGGTCGATGCGGGTCAGTTCCTCGTGCATGCCGGGCCAGCCAATCTCCTGGGCACGCTCATCCAGTTGCTGGCGAATGGCAGGGTCTGCCTGCGGTAAATCGTTCAAGCCTTCGCGCAAGGCTTTGTAATACAGCATGGTGCCGCCACAAAGCACAGGGTAATGCCCGCGCGTCCGGATTTCTTGAATAAGACGGGTCGCGTCGGTGGCGAACTCTGCGGCTGAGTAACTCTCTACCGGGTCGCGTATATCCAGCAAGTGGTGGGGGATAGCGGCTTGTTCTTCGGCGCTGGGTTTGGCGGTGCCAATGTCCATGTCACGGTAAATCGTGGCCGAGTCCATCACAATCACTTCAATCGGCCAGTGTTGCGCCAGGATATGCGTGCTTGCGCTTTTGCCACTGGCCGTCGGGCCAGCCAGGCACAGAATGGGTAAATCGTTCATTGTCCACGCATAAAAAGTTTGTCCAGCTCGCTGAGCTTCCATTGGAACCAGGTGGGGCGGCCGTGATTACACAGGTCGGCCCGGTCAGTTTGTTCCATCTTGCGAAGCAGGGCGTTCATCTCGGGGATGCTCAGGCGACGATTGGCGCGTACGGCGCCGTGGCAGGCCATGGTGGAGAGCAGTTCGTTGCGTTGCTCATCCAGGTGGCGTGACGAGCCTACCTGGGCCAGATCGCGCAGTACGGCACGGGCCAGCGATTCGATATCGCCTTGGGCCAGGAGGGCGGGGACGGCACGCACGGCCATGGTGGTGGGGCCTGCCGGGTTCATGCTCAGGCCCAGATCGGCCAGGGTTTCCTGATGCTCATCCAGCAAGGCGATATCACTTTCCGAGCAACTGAATACGACCGGTACCAACAGATCCTGACGAGGCAGTTCGCGGCCATCCAGAGCCTGCTTCAATTGTTCGTAGACCACGCGTTCATGTGCGGCGTGCATGTCCACCAGAATCATGCCCTGACGGGTTTCGGACAGAATATAGATGCCGTGCAACTGGCCCAGGGCCATGCCCAAGGGAAACTCGTCCGTTGTGCTGTCTGCCTCGCTTTGATAGCTGGTGACTGGCGTGTTGCTGGAAGCAGGTTCAATCGGGCGATACATGCTTTTCCAATCGACACTGCCGCCACCAGATGGCTCGCGCAGGCTGAAACTGGATTGCCAGCCTTGGCGGGCCGGATGGCTATACGGCATGGCGGGTTCGCTGCTGGTGTAGGAGCTGCTGGGTGCGCCAGGCGTGGCCGAAGGGTAGGGTGTGCCCGTTATAGGAGGCTGGGTAGCGCCTTCAGGCAAAGGCATGGCGGCAACAGGCGTTTCGCCGGCCATGCTGCCTTGCGCCAGGGTTTGTCCAACAGATTGCAGCACGAAGCGGTACACGGCACCGCTGTCCCGGAAGCGAACCTCGTGCTTGGCGGGGTGTACGTTCACATCCAGCGTGGATGGGGCAATGTCCAGAAACAGGGCATAGGCAGGCTGGCGATCTCCATGCAGTACATCGGCATAAGCACTGCGTATAGCATGTGACACAGTACGATCACGCACAAAACGGCCATTCACGAACAAGAACTGTTTGTCTGCACTGGGGCGAGCATGGGCGGGGTGAATCACCAGACCACGCAAGCTGATCAGACCTTGCTCCTGGGCGACAGGCAGGCTTTGCTCAATAAACTCTTTGCCCAAAATATCCAGCAGGCGTTGCTCCAGTGTGCCGCTGCGCCAGTGGCGTTGGGGCTTGTCATTGTGAAACAGTCGGAAAGCGATTTGCGGCTGTGCCAGGGCGATGCGCTCCAGCGCGGTCACGCAATGGCCGTACTCCGTGCCTTCCGTACGCAGGAACTTGCGACGGGCAGGGATTTCGTCAAATAGCTGACGTACATCCACATGCGTGCCAATCTGCCCGGAGGCGGGCTGGGGTTCGCTTTGACCCAGTGAGTACTCCCAGGCGTGCGGGTCGTCCTGAGTGCGCGAGTTAATCGTCAGGCGGGCTACCGAGGCAATTGAGGGCAGGGCTTCACCCCGAAAGCCCATGGAGGCCACGGACTCCAGTTCTTCCAGCGAGCGAATCTTGCTGGTGGCATGTTGCAGCAGCGCCAGGGGCAATTCTTCCTGGGTGATGCCGTGGCCATCGTCGCTGACAGAGATGCGGCGTATGCCGCCGCCGTCCAGGCGAATCTCGATGGCACTGGCTCCGGCGTCAATCGCGTTTTCCAGCAATTCCTTCAGGACAGATGCCGGGCGCTCGATAACTTCACCGGCTGCAATTTGGCTTACAAGCAAGTCCGGGAGTGGGATAATACGGCGTCTTGATGACATAGGGCGGCTGGCCTTGTGTGTATTCAGGGTTGAACATTACACGTTCAACGGGTTTCAAACGGTAGCGGCTTATTTTAACCGCTTGCTCTATGGTGTCGGTCTGGTCAGTATTGGACTGGCTGGATTGTTATTTTGGTGTGGAACTATGCCCGATTTACTCAGCATGATCCTTCATATTGACCAGTACCTGGGTGTGTGGGTCGAGCAGTATGGAGCCTGGATTTATCTTGTTCTGTTCTTGATTATATTTGGCGAGACCGGGCTTGTGGTTTTGCCCTTCCTGCCGGGCGATTCCTTGCTGTTTATTGCCGGGGCCTTTGGCGCTTCGGGCATGCTGGACCCGGTCATGCTGGGTGGCCTGCTGATCGTGGCAGCCGTGCTGGGTAATACCGTGAACTATCACGTGGGTCGGTATATAGGCCCGAAAGTCTTTACCCAGGAATCCCGATTCCTGGATCGTCGTGCGTTGGTCAAAACCCATGCTTTCTATGAAAAGCATGGTGGCAAGACCATCGTCATTTCCCGCTTCCTGCCCCTGTTTCGCACCTTCGCGCCTTTTGTGGCCGGTGTGGGCCATATGAATGCCATGCGCTTTCAGATGTACAACATTACCGGCGCGGTGCTGTGGATTTGCAGCTTGATTACCCTGGGCTACTTCTTTGGTAATGTGCCTTTCATCAAGGCGCATTTGAACACCATTGTGCTGATTGGTATTGCGGCAGCGGCAGTGCCTGTTGTGGCTGGGGCCTTGTGGAAGATCTTCAAGCGCAAGAGCAAGGGTGATGCGACTTTGTAGGATTGGAGATCGGATTGTTTGCTTGTTAAAGGTTAAGGAAAGGACGCCAATAGGCGTCCTTTTTTATTTCGGGAACCTGTCAGATATCGCTGTTGTTGGCGAGGGGGTAAAAGCCGTCGCAAAATCTGGGTTCAAGTGTTCAAGTGTTCAAGTGTTCAAGGTAACTATTGGCACTCTCGGTATTTTTGAAAAAGCTGCCTCTGTTTCAGCCGTTAGCGAAGAATGCCTCAGTTTTCTTGAGGGGGAGCCGCTAGTCTGCAGGCGGGGCCCTGGCCCGTGCTGCGCACGGGTACCCTTGTCTCTTGAGCTATCCAGGCGCCCCGTGAACTCGCGCGATAGCTCGTCCCCCGGACGAGCTATAAGCGTCGCGCTCAAACAGCACGGGGCTTGTATCCTGGATAGCTCAAGAGCCTGCGGCCAGAACCCTGACTCGCCTGCAGACTAGCGGCTCCCCCTCAAGAAAAGGCCATGCCGATTCAGGTTCAAACAGGTCCTTGCCCAAAGATGTTCTCTTTTTCGAACAGCCTCAGACTCTACGGAAACAAAAAAGCGCAGCATTTTTGCTGCGCTTTTTTCATCGAACCAAGCAGATAGTTAGCTACGGCTGGCCAGTGCCGGAAACTCGGCAAAATATCCCCGGATGCCGGTCAGAATGGCTTGGGCAATCTTGTCCTGATGCGAAGAACTACGTAGCAGACGTTCTTCTTCCGGATTACTGATAAACGCCGTTTCGATCAGAATCGATGGAATATCGGGTGCTTTCAGCACAGCAAAACCAGCGCGTTCAACATTGCGCTTGTGCAGGCGGTTGATCTTGCCGATCTCGCCCAGCAGGCGCGAGCCCACTTTCACCGAGTCGTTAATCTGTGCGGCTGTGGACAGGTCCAGCAGAATCTGTGCGACCTGACGGTTGTGGGAACCCAGGTTCAGACCACCGATCAAGTCAGCATCGTTCTCTTTCTTGGCCAGCCAACGGGCCGCCGAGCTGGTTGCACCGTTCTGGGACAGGGCGTAGATGGACGAGCCACGCGCACTGGGCTTGATCCAGGCATCAGCATGAATACTGATGAACAGGTCCGCTTTCACCCGACGCGCTTTCTGTACACGCACTTGCAGCGGCACGAAGAAGTCCGAGTCGCGCGTCAAATAAGTACGCATATTGGGCTGCGCATCAATCAGACGCTTCAAGCGGCGGGCGATATTCAGCACCACATCTTTTTCACGGGTCCCACCGGGGCCGATGGCACCGGGGTCCTCTCCACCGTGGCCGGGGTCCAGCGCAATCAGCAAAGGACGATTGGGAGTACCCGGCGTGGCTGCAGGCGAAGGGGAGCGCGGCGGAGTCGTGACAGGAGGCGGCGTACGAGCGACGGGCGGCAAGGTTTGCCCTTGTACCGTAGGGACAGGCGCGTCAGGCGAGTTTTGAGCCAGGCTTTCCAGGACGGAAGCCAGGGGGTCGTTATCGTCCTGAATTTGCAAGGCCAGCAGCGGGTCTTGCGCCACACGCGGGTACAAGTCCAGCACCAGACGGTACTTGTATTCGCCAACGGGCTTGAGCGTAAAAATCTGGGGAGCGACGGCCTGTTTCAGATCCAGCACCAGACGCACGACGTCGGGGCGGTTCTGGCCCACGCGCACGGAGCGAATGTAAGGGTCATTGGGGCGGACCTTGGAAACCAGCTCCTCGATGGTGCGGTTCATGGTCAGGCCCTGGATGTCCACCACCATGCGATGGGGGTTTTCCAGTGTGAAGTGCTCGGCCTTGAGCTCGCTATCCATTTCCAGGGTGACGCGGGTGTATTCGTCTGCCGGCCAGGTACGGACGGCCACGATGGTGCTGGCGTTCGCCAGCCGCGGTATGACGGGAAGCAGGAACAGGGTGGTGGCCGTGGCGACGAATCGGCGACGGGCCTTGCCGGCTGGGGCTACTTCTGCAGGCTGGGGGCGAGTGTCGTAATCCATAGCGTTCCTTTGGCGCTGCGTGCATCCAGGGTGGCCAAACGACCGTCACCGCAATAATCCAGGTGTAAATCCAGATCGGGCTCGGGCAATAAATCCCCTGCTTTTTCGGGCCATTCGATCAGCACAACAGCATTGTCTTGCAAAATATCGCGAAAACCTGCGTCGACCCATTCTCTTGGATCGCTAAATCTATAAAAATCAAGATGATAGAAGTATAAGCTAGAAACTTTATAACTTTCAAGCAAAGCGTAGCTAGGACTTTTGATACGACCGGTAACGCCACAAGCCCGTAACAGGGCCCGAACAAAGTGGGTTTTACCGGCGCCCAGGTCACCATGAAGATGAATTCGGCCACCCACAGGCACACCGGGAACCTGACCGCTTAGCAGCGGGGCAAGGCGCTCGGCCAAGGCGGTGGTAGCGTCCTCGTCAGGCAAGGACAGGGTTAAAGCTTGCGGATTCATAGGCTTGGATCAGGTAGCGAGGGATAACCACAATGGAATGGTCAAGCCCGCTAGTATAGTGCCGATCGACATGGTCAGTGCGACCAGACGGCTATCGGCTCCCATGCGGGCAGCCAGTACGTGGGCAGAAGAGGCCGTAGGCAGGGCAGCAAATACCAGTAACATCTGGCGCTCCAATGTGCTCATATCCAACACCCAGGCAATTGCCAGGGCCGCCAAGGGCAAAGCCAGCAGCTTGATGGCCGTAATCCAGCCGATCAAGGCCCCCGCACGCCGCGAGCCTTGCAGGGACAAGGTGGCGCCTACACACAACAAACCAATCCCCAGGGCACAAGCCCCCAAGCGGCTAAAGGCCAATTGAACCGGGCCTGGTACGGACAAACCAGCCAGATTCCAGGCCAGTGCAGCAACAGTAGACAGAATCAGGGGATTTTTAAGCAGCTCAATGGCGATACGGCCTTGCTGCCCCCGCGCCAGCACGGTCACTGCCACCATATTGGCCATGGGAACAGAAAAGCCCACCAGCAAAGCCATAACGGCGACACCCGATGGCCCGGCAATCGCACTGGCCAGAGACATCCCCAAATAGGTATTGAAGCGAAAGGCGCATTGAGTCAGGGCCGCGTGCTGCAAATGTTCGGGTTTAAGAATGGGCAGGGCCAGCCAGGCCAGAACCGTGCCTACGGCAATTAAAACAGCCGCAGCGACCAATAAAGGCCAGGTATCGCCCAGATTGAGCGGAATGCGGGTAATGGAATCAAACAGCAGGGCTGGAAACAGGACGTAATAGACTAGCTTCTCCGCACCCTGGAAAAAATCCCGGCTGAAATGAAAGCGATGCAGCAGTAAAGCCCCCAGTGCAATTAACAGGAAATCGGGCAGAATCAGCGGGAATATTGTGGCCATGATGAGGGTAAATAGAAGCAGATATAGGTATATCCCCTGTAGGTATCTGCTTTCAGAATTAACAATTGATGGGGATTAGCTGCGCTATTATTGGTTAGTTCCCCTTACCCAGGGGATGGATCTACAAAAAGACTAAAGAGGAGATGTTCCCATGATAGAGAAGTTTCCCAAGAAATTTGCGCTGCTATCCCTTTGTGCAAGTTTGTCCATGATCGGCACGGCTAATGTCGCTCATGCTCAAGCGGATTATCCTAATCAAGCGATTCGCGTCATTGTTCCTTTTGCGCCAGGCGGCTCCACCGATATTGTGGCGCGCATTGTGACCAAGGGCATGAGCGAAGTGCTGGGCCAGTCCATGGTGGTAGAAAACAAGGGTGGTGCCGGGGGCGCTATTGGAGCGGCGGAAGCGGCTCGCGCCAAACCTGACGGCTATACCTTGTCAATTGCCACCATCTCGACTCTGGCAGTGAATCCCGCTTGCCGCCCCAATGATTTGCCTTACGACCCCTTGAAAGACTTTGTGCCGGTCAGCAACTTTGCCAACCTGCCCAACGTGATCGAGGTCAACCCCAAATTCCCGGCACAGAACTTCAAGGAGTTCGTGCAGCAACTGAAAGACAATCCAGGTAAGTATTCTTACGGCAGCTCGGGCACTTGCTCGGTGCTGCACTTGTTTGGCGAAGCCTTCAAGCTGGAAACTGGCACCGACATCGTGCACGTTCCTTACCGTGGTGCCGGCCCGGCTGTAACGGATGCGGTCGGTGGCCAGATCAATGCCATGTTTGATAACCTGCCTTCGTCCATGGCCCAGATCCAGGCTGGCAACTTGCGCGCATTGGCTATTGCCTGGCCCGAGCGCCTGCCTGCTCTGAAAGATGTGCCGACCCTGGCTGAAGAAGGCTACCCGCAGTTGAACAGTCCGGCCTGGTATGGTCTGCTGGCTCCCAAGGGTACGCCGCCTGAAATCGTTGCCAAGCTGCATGCCGCTGCTGCGGAAGCCTTGAAGAAACCCGAAATTATTTCGGCTTTGGAAAAGCAGGGAGCAACACCGTCGGGTAACTCGCCTGAAGAGTTCGCCAAGGAAATCAAGGAGCAGTACGACTGGGCCCACGACGTGGTCAAGAAAGGCAATATCAAGCTGGAATAAGCCTTGGACTTTAAATGTCAGCCATAAAAAAACCGGCCTGCACAGGCCGGTTTTTCATTTCAGCCCTAAGGCCTAGCCACGATTGGCTTGCAGCACGGTCAAGGCCGTCATATTAATGATGCGGCGTACGGTGGAGCTGTAAGTCAGGATGTGTACAGGAGCATTGGCGCCCATCAGGAAAGGACCGATGGCCACGTTGCTGCCAGCAGCAGTCTTTAGCAGGTTGTAGCTGATGTTGCCAGCGTCCACGTTCGGGCAGACCAGCAGGTTGGCCGAGCCTTTCAGCGAAGAGTTAGGCAAGGTGCGGCTGCGCAGGGCTTCGTCCAGCGCGCAGTCGGCGTGCATTTCGCCGTCCACTTGCAGTTCGGGAGCCTGTTCCTGAATCAGCTTCAGGGCCTCGCGCATCTTGGGACCGGAAGCGGCCGAGTCCGAACCGAAGTTGGAGCGCGACAGCAGGGCGACCTTGGGTTCCAGGCTCAGCGTGCTCAACATGCGGGCGGCTTCAATCGTGTATTCCGCAATTTCCTGTGCGTTCGGGTCGTCGTTGACGTGCGTGTCAGTCAGGGCAACGGTGCGCTCGCCCAGCAGCAGGATGTTCATGGCGGCGTACACGCTGGAGTCGGGTTTGCGACCGATCATCTCGTCGATGTAGCGCAGGTGGTTGTGGTAGGAACCGATCGTGCCGCAGATCATGCCGTCGGCATCACCCAGGTGCACCATGGTCGAGCCAATCAGGGTCAGGCGGCGACGCATTTCCACGCGAGCCATTTCCTTGCTGATACCGCGACGGCACATTTTTTCCCAGTACGTGGTCCAGTACTGGTGGAAACGGTCGTCAGACTCGGGGTTGGTCACTTCCACATCCACGCCCAAGCGCAGGCGCAGACCAAATTTCTTGATGCGGGACAGCAGCACGGCAGGGCGGCCAACCAGAATCGGGTGGGCCAGCTTCTCGTCCACAATCACTTGCACGGCACGCAGCACACGTTCTTCTTCACCTTCGGTAAAGACGATGCGAGCCTTGCCGCCTTCGCGCACCAATTGCTTGGCTACGGCAAACACGGGCTTCATGAATGCGCCGGAATGGTAGACGAACTGTTGCAGCTTGGCGATGTAGCCTTCCAGGTCAGCGATAGGGCGGGTTGCCACGCCTTCTTCCATGGCGGCTTGAGCCACGGCGGGGGCGATGCGCACGATCAGACGTGGGTCGAATGGCTTGGGAATCAGGTAGTCGGGGCCAAAGCTCAGGCCGTAACCACCGTAGGCTGCGGCCACGGCTTCGTCTTGCTCTTCTTCAGCCAGAGCCGCAATCGCGCGGGCAGCAGCTTTTTCCATGCCACGGGTAATCGTGGTGGCGCCCACATCCAGCGCACCGCGGAAGATGTAGGGGAAGCACAGCACGTTGTTGACCTGATTCGGGAAGTCCGAACGGCCGGTTGCCATGATGACGTCATCGCGAGCGGCTTTGGCGACTTCAGGCAAAATTTCGGGGGTGGGGTTGGCCAGCGCCATCACGAAGGGACGGTCTGCCATTTTCTGCAGCATTTCAGCTTTCAGTACGCCACCGGCGGACAGGCCCACGAACACGTCAGCATTTTCGATGACATCAGCCAGCTTGCGTGCTTCGGTTTCTTTGGCGAAACGGGCCAGTTCAGGAACCTGGTGACCAGGGCGGCCTTTGTAGACTACGCCGTCAATGTCGGTGACCCAGACATTTTCTTCGGGCAGGCCCATGTCCACCATCAAGTCCAGGCAAGCCAGCGCGGCCGCACCGGCACCGGAGGTCACAACCTTGATCTTCTTGATATCTTTGCCGACCACTTTCAGGCCGTTCAGGAAAGCCGCCGTCACGCAAATGGCGGTACCGTGCTGGTCGTCGTGAAAGACGGGGATGTTCATGCGTTCGCGCAGCTTGCGCTCCACTTCAAAACACTCGGGTGCCTTGATGTCTTCCAGGTTGATGCCACCGAAGGTGGGCTCCAGACCGGCGATGATATCCACCAGCTTGTCGGGATCGGTTTCGTTGATCTCGATGTCAAACACGTCCAGGCCAGCAAATTTCTTGAACAGAACGGCCTTGCCTTCCATCACGGGTTTGGAGGCCAGGGCACCAATATTGCCTAGACCCAGCACAGCGGTACCGTTGGAGATCACGCCCACCAGATTGCCCCGGCCGGTGTAGCGGAAGGCGTTTTTCGGGTCGACCACGATTTCTTCGCAGGCGGCAGCAACACCAGGGGAATAGGCCAGGCCCAGGTCACGTTGGCTGACCAGGGGTTTGGTCGCGGCAATGGTGACTTTGCCGGGAATGGGGAACTCGTGGTAATCCAGGGCGGCTTGTCGATCTACAGGTGAACTCATCGTGTCCTCTTGCTCAGGCGCCAAACAGGTGTTTGGTGAAATCCAGGGAAGGCGTGGCGAATAGTGCGCCAGCGCCGGCTTTCAACAAGTGTAGATAATTAAACAGTCCGCAGTATTAGGGCTTATTATTGCCCTATTAGTAAATGCTTATAGATAGGGGTAAAGGCTTGGAAACAAACGATATCGCCCATCGCCTGGTACAACGACTCAGGTTGCGTCACCTGGCTCTGCTGATCGAAATCGACCGCTTGGGCTCGCTGACCAAAGTGGCGGATTTAATGGCGATGACTCAGCCTGCGGTCACTCAAGCCTTGGCCGAGGTGGAGCAAGTCTTTGGCACACCGCTATTCCTGCGTTCATCGCGTGGTATGGAGGCAACAGCGCAAGGGCAGATCGTGATTTCACGTGCTCGGGCCATGGTGCAGGACATGGAGTTGTTGAGTCTGGACTTGCAGGCGCACAGCATGGGGCGGCAAGCACATTTGCGGCTGGGGGTGATTCCCCTGGTGTCCGGCAAGCTGGTTTCCACGGCCTTGCGGGCAACTCGCCCTCAAGGGCAGGTCGTGTCCGTCAGCATCACCGAAGGGCTAACGGAAACGCTGCTGGAACAACTGCGTGATCACGCTTTGGATGCAGTGGTGGCGCGCAGTTCTCCGGACTTGAATATGAAAGGGCTGCGCCATGAAGCCTTGTACGCGCAGCAACCACGCTTGATTGCCAGCCGGGAACTGGCGGGGCGATTGGGCCGACGCAAGTTGGATTGGGCGCAATTGCAGGATCTGGACTGGATTCTGGGACCGCGCAATACCCCGATGCGGCGGCAGGTGGCGAATCTGTTTTTGCGGGCAGGCTTGTTGGAGCCGGTGCCCAGTGTGGAAACCTCTTCACCCAAGCTGATCGGTGAACTGATCGTGAATCACTCCCGTGCTGTGTCTGTGGTCCCGACCGAAATTGCTGAAGAACTGGTGCGCGTGTCCGGCGTGGCGATTGTGCCGTACTCCTTTGAGTGGGGCTTGTCGCCTATTGCGCTCTTTACGCGGGTGGCCGGCCAGCAGCGTCCGGTGGACACGTTGTTCGCGCAGGAGCTGAAACGGGTGTGTACTGATAAGACGGTGCCTTTGGAGCGGGGGGCTTTTTTCTACTAATGTCGTTCTGTCTGCTGCGGGCTGATTGCTAGTGTTACACCGTGAGCGCCCTATGCTGAGCGGGCCGGGCAAGAGCTGGAAGCAGGATGTCATACCTGCTCAAAAAACCGGAGCAGCTCAGTGGTAAGAACCACCCCCCGCTTGTATGCCCAGGAGTCTGGAAGGGGGGCGGTGTGCAGCGCCCGGTTTATTGATGCCGGGGCTATGCAAGCAGTGGCTTACTGGTTCACATACCAGATGGCCTTGGTTTGCTGGTACTGATCCAGGGCTTCCATTCCCTTGTCTTTGCCGCCAAAACCGGACAGTTTGAAGCCGCCAAAGGGCGCGGTGATATCACCTTCGGAAAAGCCATTTACCGAAACGGTGCCTGCCTTGATTTTGCGCGAGACACGCTGCGCCCGCCGTACATCAAGCGTGTAGAGGGAGGCGGCCAGGCCATATTGGGTATCGTTTGCCAAGGCGATGGCTTGCTCTTCTGTCTCGAAGGTCGTGATGGCCAGAACGGGGCCGAACACTTCCTCCTGGAACAGGCGGTCTTCCGGGGTGATGTGATCGAAGATGGTGGGCTCGATATACCAACCACTGCCCAGGTCACTGTGAATGCGCCCCCCATGAACCAACTTGGCGTTTTTGCCGGGGTTCTGCAGAAAGCTGGCCACTTTTTCAAAGTGCGCTTGTTCTACCATCGGCCCGATAGACACATCCGGGTCCGTAGGCAGACCTACTTTCCAGGAGCTTAGCCCCTGTTTGAGTTTTTGCAGTAGCGTATCTTTCAGGCTGCTGTGTACGATCAGGCGGGAGCCGCAGCTGCAGTTTTCGCTCATGTTCCAGAATGCGGCCGCCAGGATGGACGGAACTGCTTCGTCCAGCAGGGCATCCTCAAAAACGACCTGGGGGCTTTTCCCGCCGCATTCCAGCACGACCTCCTTCAGATTGCTTTCTGCGGAATACTTCAGAAACAGGCGACCCACTTCGGTGGAGCCGGTAAACGACACAATGTCCACGTCCCCGTGCCGGCCCAAAGGCTCTCCGACTTCCTCGCCTGTGCCTGTGATCAGGATCAGGGCTCCTGCGGGAACGCCTGCCTGATGTGCCAGCTGTGTCATGCGGTAGGCGCTCAGGCTGGTTAGCTCGGACGGTTTCACAATGACCGAGTTGCCGCACACCAGCGCAGGGGCAACTTTCCAGGCGTACATTTGAGCCGGGAAATTCCAGGGCAGGACGGCCGCCACCACACCAATGGGCTCCTTGGTGATCAAACCCAGTGCGTCGGAGCCGGTTGGGGAAATTCGACCAAAGCATTTATCGGCCGTCTCTGCATACCAGCTGAAGGTATCGATGGTGGCGGGCATGTCGGTATTCAGACATTCGGTGATGGGCTTGCCTGCGTCCACACAATCAAGTGCGGCCAGTTCCTCGGCGTGTTGCTCCAGCAAGGCCACCCATTTGAGCATGATTTTTTTGCGTTCTGCCGGAGACAACTCAGACCATTCGCCGGACTCAAAGCTTGTGCGCGCGGCAGCGACCGCTGCTTGTACATCCGAGGCTTGGCCGGCAGCGATTTTGCCAATTACGGCCAGGTCGATAGGGCTGACGTTATCGAGCAGGGCCGAAGCCGTGGTTTGATAGCCAGGAATCAAATGGGAAGCGTGCAGCTTTCCGGTGCGGGCCAACTCAAAGACAGTCTCTTGTTGCGTGGGCATTCAAGCCTCCTGTTCTACTTGATAAGCGTTGATCTGGGCCAGGAAGTCATCTCGTTCCTGCGCGTCGACTGGCAGCAGAGGCAAGCGTACCGAACCGACATCAATGCCGTGACGCACGCAGCCCAGTTTGGCTTTCTGGTTGTAGTTGCCCGACTCCATGGCGGCAATGGCGGGCAACATGGCAGCCATCATGCGACGTACCGTGTCCCAGTCTTCTTGCTCGGCGGCTTTCAGCATTTGGACCTGCTCGGCCGGAAACACATTGGCTCCGCCACTGATCCAGCTGCGCACGCCCCAGAACAGGAAATCGGCCGCCTGGTCATCGCAGCCGCAAACAACCTGGAAGTCGGGCAGATTGGCATTGACCATGGCAACCACCCGGCTGAAGTTGCCGCTGCTCTCCTTGATGCCCACAATGTTCTTGACCTTGGCCAGTTCGTAAACGGATTCAAGCTCGATCTGGATGCCAATGCGTGCCGGGAAGTTGTACATGACGATGGGCAGTTCAGTGGCCGCGGCGACCTCCTTGAAATACGCCACCACTTCATTCTGGCCGGGCAGGCTGTAAGGGGTGGGAGAGAGCATCAGTGCCTCATACCCTAGCTCTTCCGCTTCACGGATTCGGCTGATGGCTTCGGCAGGTGACATGGAGTTCACGCCGGCAATCAGTGTTGTGCGGCCACGGCCAGTTCTGGCAACAATCTCCAGCACGCGGCGACGCTCCTGTGCACTGAGCGCGTAGTATTCGCCTGTGGTTCCACAAGCCACGATACCGCCTACTCCGGCTTCAATAAAACACTCAACCAGACGCTCCAGCGCAGCTTCGTTTAACTGGTTGTTGGCGTCAAAGGGGGTAACGATGGGAACGAGGATTCCGTTCAGATTCATGATGTCTCCAGATTATTAATAGTTGATCTATCGGTTTATTCAATGACTTTGCGGGTGAAGGCGCTGAGGTAGGCCATCAGCGTCTCGGAGCCCTGCAAGGCCTGTTCGGGGTTTCCATCCTGGATGCCTTCGGCCAGGGTCAAATGAGCTTGGGCTCCGGCCTCCAGGTCCCCTTCATATTGATAGGCGTACCAGAACCGTCGGCACTGAACGATCATGGGAGTGACCGCTTGCACAGCAAAGGTGTTGCGACAGGCCTGGTGGATGACTTCGTCCAGATGCTGGTCGGCCAGCATGTAGGCGTCGATATCCTTGGCGTCGGCAGCATCCACCATGGCCTGGGCGTGACCGAGCAAGGCGCTGCGCTGGGCTGGAGTCGCCCAGCGAGCGGCGCCCTGCACAATCAGGCGCTCCAGGACACGGCGCGTTTCAATCAGAGTCAGATGTTCAGCCACACGGATTTCACTGACACGCAGGCCGCGGCGGGGCTGTTGCTCGATCAATCCCAAGGCCACCATGCGCATCAGGGCTTCACGCAAGGGGGTGCGTCCCAAACCTGTCATTTCCACCAGATCACTTTCTACAATGGCCTGACCAGGCTCCAGTTTGAGAGTGGCAATTAACTGCTCAATCGCTTGATAGGCGATTTCAGCGGCACGAGAAGAGGGGGTGGGGGCGCTACTCACGGAGACTCCAATATAAAAATTGCGTTAAAAGCCGGATACTTGCTGGGGTAGCCAGGTGGCAATCGCCGGAAACAGGGCGACGATCAGCAAGGTCAGCAATTGAGCAAGAATAAACGGCACTACACCTCGACAAACTTGTCCGTAGGTCATGTCTTTCGGGGCAATGGACAGCAGGTAGAAAATGGATGAGGCCAGGGGCGGTGTCAGATAGCTGGTCTGAATGACAACGATCACCATCACGCCAAACCATAAGGGGTCCAGCCCGGTAGCCACAATAAAGGGCAGGAAAAGCGGAACGCAAATCAGCACGTTCGCTGTCCAGTCCAGTACAAAGCCCAGCAGAAAGACGATGCCCAGGAACAGAATGATCGTACCTGTACTGCCCAGTCCCAAGTCGCTGGTCAGCATCTGTACCAGCTTGGCACCACCATTGGCCGCGAAGGCGCCGGTAAACATGGTGCCTCCCGCCACGATCAGCATGATCATTGCCGTAATGCGTACCGTGATTCGCAAGGCCCCACTGAAAACTTCCCAGTTGAACTGACGGTAGAAGATGCACAGAACAGCGGCGGCAGCAGCGCCCAAGGCGGCGGCCTCGGTGGGTGATGCGATGCCTTTCATCAAGGAACCCAGAACAGCGATGATCAGCAGCATCATGGGAACCAGACCACGCATCGTGATACTGATTTTTTCTCCCAAAGGTCGGCGCATATCCTCGTCATCTGCCCGTGGGCCCAGCTCCGGCTTGAGCGTGGTGGCGATCAGGATGTAAGCCACAAAGAGCGTGGTCATCAACAGGCCCGGAAAGAGCATGGCAGCAAACAGCTCGCCAACCGGAACCTGTGCCAGAGAGGCATAGACGACTGCGACCACCGAGGGAGGAATCATGGTGCCCAGGGAACCCCCGGCGCAGATCGTGCCCGCGATCAGTGAGTTGTTGTAGCGAAAGCGCTTCATGGCCGGGATGGCCATCAGCCCCACCATGATTTCTACCGCGCCAACCACGCCTGCTGCAGCGGCAAAGGTCGCCGCCATGGCGATGGTGGCAATGGCCAGCCCGCCTGGCAGGCCGCCCAGCCATAACTGCATGGTGCGAAACAGGCGTGCGGCAATGCCCGAGCGCTCCAGCAGGGCTCCCATCAGCACAAACATGGGAATCGCTGACAGGATATGGTTGGTGGCCGCTCCATACAAAGCACCATACATCTGGTCAAAGACCATGGGGCCAAAGGCGTACCAACCGGCCAGAAAAGCGGGCAGGATCAGCGCAAAAGCCACAGGCATGCCCTGAAAAATCAGCAGGAACAGAGCAGGGAACATCAGTCCGGCGATCCATAAATTCATGGGCTCACCTCGACGTCAGCAGTGTTCTGTTCTTTGACCGCACAGCGCAAGCCATGGGCCAGCAGTTGCAAGGTAAAGGCGATCAGGCCAATGGCAATGCAGGCGTAGAAGGGCCACATCACCGGCGCCCAGGGGCTAACCATTTCGACTTCGTTCAGCTTCCAGGCCATCCAGGCTTTCTGTATCCCGACTTTGCTCAAGATGGCAAACAGCGGAAACAGCACCAGCAGGTACAGGAGCACGTCAGACATACGGGCCAGGGACTTGGGCAAGTGCTTGCGAACCACATCAATACTGATGTGTTCGTTCTGACGCATCACCCAGGCCATGCCCAGCAGAAAAATAGCCCCATTCATCATGTACGCCACATCAAAGGCCCAGACGGTGGGGGCATGCAGAACATAACGGGCAAAGACTTCCCATACCATGGCGGTGACCAGGATTGCCGCCGCCATTTCCGCCAGCCGAGCGCTTGCAAGAGCGATAAAGTCGATCAGTTTTGAAATAGGCTGCAGCATGGCAGCTCTCCTTCAGAAAGTGGGACTTAGTCTCGGATCAGGTAATTGCTTTCACTGCGCCAACGGTTCAGGAATCCGTCGTAATCAGTCAGCAAATTCTTCATGTAGTCGTTGCCCGATTGCGCTTGCGCTTCGGCTTTCTTGTGTACCCAATCATTGCCGGCATCCGCCAATTGCTTGATGAAGGCCGGGTCCAGAGTGATGACTTCATTGCGACCCTGGCGGTACTTCTCCATGGCTTTGATGTCGGCGTTGTAGAAGTAGTCCAGGGATTGGTGGGTGGTCAGTTCAGCAGCGGCCTCGATCAGTTGCTGCAAATCGGCCGGCACTTTATCCCAGGTTTCCTGCTTCAGGACGACTTCCCACATAAAGGTGGGCTGATGCACACCAGGGACCACAATGTATTTGGCGGCCTGATGAAAACCTTCGGGGGTATTGGAGGAGGGGGTAGCCCATTCCACCGCATCGACCCCTTTGCGCTGCAACAGGGTGTACGTGTCGCCGGGTGGCACCACGGTGGGAACGGCACCGAAATAGTCTTTCATTACGTCCGCCCAGGCACCGGAAGTGCGATATTTCAGGCCTTTCAAGTCCTCTGCAGTTCGGATGGGGGTGTTGGAGTGGGCCAGCACTTCCGTCGAACCCAAACCGACAATCATGGTTTTGAGACCGTTTTTGGAACGCAGCTCCTGCAGTTTTTCCTTGCCGCCGCCTTCATACAGCCAGACGCGATAAGCATCAGGTCCCATGCCACCGGGGTAGCCAGCAAAAATGGCATTGGCCGGGTCCTGGTTGACCAGGTAGCTGGAGGTGGAGTGCCCCGCCTCTACCACGCCGGTCTCTACCGCTTCAAAAACTTTAAGGGCGGGAACAATAACACCTGCTCCAAAGGGCTGAATCTCGACACGATCCCCCGTCATGAGCTTCACGTTCTTTGCAAAACGCTCCAGAAAATTCTGATAAAACGGGGAGCCTTCGGGTACGGAAGTTGGTACGCGCCAACTGATTTCGGCCGCTTGCGCCGAGGCCATGCTGCTCAGCAGAAACAGGCCGGCCAGGGTGGATGCAACAAGTTTGGATTTCATGTTTGTCTCCGGTGGGTTTTTTTATAGTCCAGCTCCGTCGCAGGCTGGCGGCCAGCGTCAAAGCATGGGATGGATCTTAATATTTTCTAAATATATTAACAACATATTTAGATTGGGGTTTGTCCTAGAAAGCGCCGGAGGTGGCTTGTTGATTGGGTTTCGGTGTTCGTTTTGGATGGTGGAAGGACAGGGTAAGGGCGTTCCAGACCTGGTTTTGACGCGGATTTTCAGCGGTGAAATCATTCGTGATGCGGATTTTTTCATGCTTGTTTGAAGCACTGCGGGGCAGCCTTGTTGAGCTGTTTCAATCCTTTCGTCCCCGCGGTCTAGCTGGTACACTTTGCGACTGCTTTTTTAGAAGCGCACGGCGGCAGGACAGGGTCTTTGGACCGTTCTTTTGCTGTAGCACTTTCGGTAGCAGCAGGCAGGAAAATAGCTGGTTGTTTACAAACAAGAGAGGGCGTCGAATCTACTCTTGCGTGTTGTAAAGCCTGGATTCCTGCGGTGCATGTAGTGTCTGGCCCGCCTGGGCCCACTGCGCAGACAAGCCACCGGGCCCATAGTTAAATGGATATAACTTTCCCCTCCTAAGGGAAGATTGCAGGTTCGATTCCTGCTGGGCCCGCCATTCTTATGCATAACGCCTGCCCGGCTTCATGGTCCTGAAGGCTCGTTCTGATAGGCCGAGCTTTGATATCCCACTTGATGATTAGCATCCTGTGCTTTTTGCGCAGGGCTGTTCGTGCCCGCTCGTTTTCTTTTTTCGAGCCAGCCCTGTTTTGAGCAACAAGGCTGGCTTGAGCACCTGACTAATCGTTCATGATGACAATTCAAGAGTCATGCGCGCTATGGAATGCGGGAGGCGCTAATGGAACGGTCGATTGTCAAAACCCGGAGATGAGCTTCTGGGGTTCTGTTGCTGTCCCCATGCTTTGCCGGGATTTCTTGTTGAGGACAGATAGTCATCTACATTTCCGGTCCAGAGCTTGAATCCCAGACAACTTTTCCATTTGTCTTGTTGATAAAGCCAGTGAGTTTGGCAAACGGAGCAGCGAAACAGGCTCTGTGCTCCCTGGTCTCCATAGTCCTCTGTTTTAGTGACGCGTTCCATATAAGCATGCTTAGGTGTATGCGCTTTGGAAAGCGGCAGAGTCTGGCACAAAATACACATGGTTTTATGGTCAATCTTGCCCACTTCTTGCTCCTTTTTAAATAAAGGCTATGGGAAATAGCGTGTTTTAAAAAAAGACAGCAATGTACTTTCTACAAAAACTATCAAACTGAAAGCAAGATAGTCAGCCCGCATCTTACAAATCTTGTTGGGGCTTGGGTAGTGTCAGCTGTAAAAGGATATTTCGTTCGCAAATACCCGTAAAAAAAACAGAGGAGTTCTTGGCTATCCTTGCATCAGACAAGGGGATAAGGCTGGGTCAAATCGTTTGGCTGGCTTGTCGTCGGTGTGACTCAAGTCGGTGGCAGGAAAATCAGGTGTGTCCTTGATCGAGCTCTGTTTGAGTTTTGCCCAGTTTCGTTTTTATTTGAAATATATGAGGCGGGCTCCCGACTAAACTGCTTTTATTTATAAGGAATTTGCCATGAAAAACGACAAGCGTTCCTTGGAAAAAGATCCGTTTTCCTCCTCTGCGTGCAGGCAGGAGGAGCCACCCGTGGTCAAGCCTTGCAAGCCAGATTCTGTAGACAGTTTGTTTGACTGCTTTGCCAAGACCGTGACCCGCTTTGCGGGCTCGCCCATCATGTTCTCTGTTGCTGTTTTAGCCGTGCTGGTCTGGGCCTTGTCGGGTCCTTATTTCAATTATTCGGAGACCTGGCAGTTAATTATCAATACCGGAACCACGATTATTACTTTCTTGATGGTGTTTTTAATTCAGCAAAATCAGAATAAAGATAGCAAGGCACTGCATATAAAACTTGATGAGCTGATTATTTCACTGACCGATGCCAATGAGCGCTTGATTGATGTTGAGGAGCTGGATGAAAAGCAGCTCAAGAAATTGGAGGCCTATTATTCCTCCATCGCGTTGAAAGCACGCCGACGTCTGGACGGCGATACATAAAGATAAAAGGGCCTTGCGGCCCTTTTTTTTACAGCATCTTGTTGCGTTGCTGCTCGGCCCGCGAGGCCCCGATCGGCGTTTCGACTTGCTTTTGCTCTTCTGGCGGGGGCAGCACGGCAGGAAATCCCAAGGATTGAATCCACAGCTCGCGAGACCATCCCTGGGTATGGTACAGGTGATGGCCCTCATCGGGAGCGACGGCGTCATGAGCCTGTTTGAGTAAAGTCGCCAGTTTCTTGTCTTTGCTCTGCTCGCCAACCAAGCCAATCAACTGCCAATTCAGATGGTCTTTGGTTTCGGCCAGAATGACACATTCGGATGCGACCAGCTCTGCCGCTTTCGGATCCCCTGCCTGTTTGGCCAACCCCATGGCCTTGACCAGTGCAGAGGCGATCTGTTTCAGTACTTGTCGGCCGGGTGTTTGTTTGGCGGGGTCCAGTGCCAGCTCCTCAAAGATACTTTTCAGCACCTGTTGGTGTGTCAGTGTTTCTTCCAGGTAGCCTTCCCATTCTTTTTTCAGGTCCGCGTTATTGGCACAGGAAATGGCTGCTTTATAGACTTGCTCCCCACCCAATTCAGTTTCCAGGGCTTGATACAAGAGTTCATGCAGCTGTTCGGTGTTGGCTTTATGTAATGTCATTGTTCGCTCCAGTCCAGAGGTTGAGGGTTGGAACTGACACCATAAATGCTGCGGGGCGTACAGATTATGCGATTTGATGAGGAGTGATACGGGCTGTGAATGGCGTAAGGCTTGGGTAACAATATTGCCCGATCGGGTTTGAAAAGGGTTATTGGAGCTGCCCTGCAAACCGTCTGCTTGCCTGTGGTAGGATTGTGCGCTTTATTGCAGCTTCGATGCGGGCTGAGGGCCTGTGCATCGGATTTGCCACTCCATTTTTGAACGCATCGTCTCGTCCGGCTGAATCTCTTTCAGTGCCAGGCTGATGCACCGCAGCAGGGTAGTCATGACACTCCAGGGTTGGAAACGCCGCGTTTTTTACGTGGGTTTGTTCGAGTTTTTTGCCATTGTTTTTTCTTCTTTCTTGCTGGCGTACTTTGCCGGTGGGGAGGCTTCAGAGTCCGCGCCCATTGCTGTGGCGATCTCGGTGATTGCGATTGTCTGGAACTACGTGTTCAACACGGCGTTCGAACATTGGGAATCCCGCCAAGCTGTCAAAGGCCGCAGTTTGTTGCGCCGCAGTGTGCATGCCATCAGCTTTGAGGCTGGCCTGGTGATTGCTATCGTGCCTTTGTATATGTGGTGGTATCAGGTCGGCTTGCTGGAAGCCTTGCGTATGGAAGTAGCCATTCTGGTGTTCTTTCTGATTTATTCCTTTATTTTCAGCTGGACCTTTGACCGGGTATTCGGTTTGCCGGCCAGTGCGGCTTGACCCCGTCGTCCAAGAAAAAGCCGCGTAATGCGGCTTTTTTTGTTTCTGCTGGATTGGCTTTATCACTGCACCTGAGCTTCCCGCCGCGCCTGACAGATACGGGCGTGGTGTACGTCTGCCCACTTCACCAGTTCTCGCATAGGTACCAGAAAAGACTGCCCCAATTCGGTGAGCGTGTATTCCACGCGGGGCGGTACTTCGGCGTACAAGGTTCGTTGTACAAATCCATCAGTTTCCAGCCGCTTGAGTGTGCGTGAGAGCATTTGACGGGAAATATCGCCGATTTCCCGGCCCAGCTCATTAAAGCGCAGGGTGCCCGGTGCCAGCGATTCCAGGATCAGCAGGCTCCATTGGTCGCCAATCCGATCCAGTACATCCCGGATGGGACAGGGTTGCTCAAATTCTTCCTGTATGGGGCTGGAAGCCAGTGTGGCTGCGCTTGATGAGGACATGGCGGCTTGCTTTCCTGTGTTCAATAGTCACTTCCGTGTGACCTGGTATGGCCTGCGTGACTTCTTGTGGACGGTCAAAAAACTGTCTAGCATCACGCTTAATGGTCTACTTTCTAGACCAGGTCTTTATTTGAGCACACAAGGAGCTGTTATGTCTCGTATTGCATTGATAGGTGCTTCTGGCGAAGTCGGTTCGCGCCTTTTGAAAGAACTCTCGGATCGCGGTCATACGGTGACAGCGATTGCTCGCCATACTGAAAAAATTGCCAGCCTGCCCAATGTCACCGCGGTTCAGGGCGATGTGAATGATCTGGATGGTTTGATTGCGCTATTGAAAGGGCACGATATTGCAATTAGCGCGGTTCGTTTTGCGTCGTCAGATCCTTCCAAGCTGATTACGGCGGTTCGTGCGGCCGGTGTGCCGCGTTATCTGGTGGTAGGCGGTGCCGCCAGCCTTGAAGTGGCCCCCGGTCAGCGATTGATTGATCAGCCTGCTTTCCCGGATGCTTACCGGACCGAGGCCTTGGGTGGCATCGCCTTTCTGGATCAGTTGCGTCAGGAAAAAGAACTGGATTGGACTTTCCTGTCGCCCTCGGCAGAGTTTGGCCCCGGCCAGCGCACAGGCAAATTCCGTATCGGCAAAGACAGCCTTTTGGTCTCCGACCAAGGCAGCAAGATTTCTTATGAGGATTACGCCATCGCTTTGGTGGACGAGATTGAACGTCCTGCCCATTCGCGTCAGCGCTTCACCGTAGGTTATTGAATAGGGAGTGGGACTGATGAAAGGTTTAATCCGATGGGTATCTCCAGTTTTATTAGCGGGCTCTTTCTTGTTGAGCACAAATGCAGCGTTGGCTGCCAATTCGCTGACTCGTGATGTGGCTCAGGAAGAGAGCAATCGCAAGCTGGTGGTCGATTTTTACGACAGCTTCTTTAATAAGCATCAGGTGCAGGAAGCGGCGGCGGTCGTAGCTGAGGACTATATCCAGCACAACCCGGAGGTGCCGGACGGAAAAGCGCCTTTTGTGGGGTATTTTGATGGCTATTTCAAAGATAACCCGCAGTCTCGCGCACGGATTGTGCGTAGTGCCGCAGACGGCGATCTGGTTTATCTGCATGTGCATTCGACCAATGGCAAGGCCGATCGCGGGCAGGCTGTGATGGATATTTTCCGGGTGCAAGACGGCAAGATTGTGGAGCACTGGGATGTGATTCAGGCCGTGCCAGAGCAGGCGGCCAATAGCAATACCATGTTCTAAGCTCACTATTCGGGCAACCCGTTCTTTACCACCGATACGGCAGCAGCCTTGCGCGGCGCCGTAAGGGGGCGAGACTTTGCCCCGTTATAACCAGGACTTATGCTTACGCCAAATAAAAGACCCGCCAGCCATGGCGGGTCTTTTTGATAAGGGGGGTAAGCGGAGTTCTTCTTTGGGCAACCGTTTGTGTTGTTGCTTGGTGAAGTTTCGATTGCGAGTTGTCTAAGCCGCCTGCATCTTGATCTTGGCTTCGCGAATCGGCAGGTTGACGATGGCCGCCAGTACGGCCAAGACAATATCAGCCCACCACATCCAGCTGTAGTCACCAAAGCGGGTCAAGGCGATCCCCCCCAGCCATGCGCCCAGAAAGCCGCCGATCTGGTGCGAGAACAAGGCCAGACCAAACAGGGTTGCCAGATAGCGCGTGCCAAACAGCTTGGCGACGATATTGGCGGTAGGGGGCACGGTAGCCAGCCAGGTCAGCCCCAGGCCGATGGCAAAGATGTAAAACACCAGATCGGTTTTAGGCATCATCAAGTACCACAGGATCAGCACGGCGCGCGAGGCATACATCAGGGCCAGCACGTACTTGCTGCGCCAGCGGGCAATGCAGGAACCGGCGGCAATACTGCCAAAGATATTGGCCAGGCCGATCAAGGCCAGCGACCAGCTTGCTACCGAAGGTGGCAGCCCGCACAAGTCAATTTCCCCCGGTAAGTGGGTGACTAGAAAAGCAATGTGAAAACCGCAGGTGAAAAAGCCCAGACTCAGCAGCAAGTAGCTGCGATCCTTCATGGCGCTTTTCAGTGTCTCGGCCAGACCGGGACCGCTGACAACAGGAGCTGGGGTGGCTGCGGCTTTTTCGGGCTTGCTGCCCGGACTTAGCTTGCGAATCAGAGGCAGGGTCAGCAGGGCGGTCAGGGCCAGAACCCAAAAGGTCGACATCCAGCCGACCCAGCCGATCAGCTTTTGCACCACGGGGGCAAAGACGAACTGCCCGAAGGAGCCGCCGGCATTGATCAGGCCCGAGGCCTGACCGCGGGCGTGATCCGGAATACGTTGGGCGGCAGCGCCAATCAAGGTGGAGAAACTGGCCGCGCCCGAACCAATATTGGCCAGCAGGCCCAGCGTCAGGGTCAGCCCTAGCCCGGTACCAATAAACGGCGTTACCGCACAGCCCAGTGCCAGAATCAGAAGGCCCGCGATCAGAACCCGGTCCGGGCCCCAGCGGTCGGAGCAGGCACCGGCAATAGGCTGGATGGCCCCCCAGGCAAGTTGGCCCACGGCCATGGCAAAGCTGATGGACATGATGCCCATGCCGGTTGCCTTATCAATGGGGCCAACGAACAGGCCAAAGGATTGGCGTATCCCCATGGTAACCATCAGGATGCCAGCAGCCGCCAAAGTCACCGTCATGACGGCGGGCTGGCGCAAGGATTGAAACATGGGGTCCCCTCTTATTATTCAGGTTTGAATTATCTGGCGAAATGTCACACAGGTGCAATCTCCTGCTTTTGTGAAGAGCGATGGAGCGGACAGTGTTGTAATCCGCTGCTATCCAGTTCCAGTTCCAGTTCCAGGAGGAGGAGGAGGAGGAGGAGGTGGTGGTGGTGGAGGTGGCTGCGCGTGGCAGGAAGTGCAGGGAGCAGAACCAGGCTGTTTATTATGGCGTTTGAGGGTTCAAACAAGCGCGAGACATAAAAAAAGACGGGCTGACAGCGCCGTCTTTTTATACCTGCCGCTAAGTAAGATCAGCCTTTTTCCAGACCGGCCTGCACTGGGCGCGCGCCCAGTTTGTCGATTAGAACCTGGGGATTGATACCCAGCAAATAGCCGCGTCGGCCACCATTGATGTAAATGGTGTCGAACTCCAGCAGCTCTTCCTCCAGCCATACAGGCATGGCCTTGCGAGTGGCAAAGGGCGAGGTGCCGCCAACCATATAGCCCGAATGGCGTTGAGCCACATCCGGTTTACAGGGGGCGATCTTTTTCGCGCCGGTTTGGCGGGCCAGATTTTTGGTGGAGACTTCACGGTCGCCGTGCATCACGATAATCAGGGGCTTGGCGCTTTCATCTTCCATGATCAGGGTCTTGGCCACCCGGTGCAGGTCCAGACCCAGCTGGGCTGCCGCTTCCATGGCCCCGCCATGATCGACATAGTTGTAACTATGCTCGGTAAAGGAAATGCCATTTTTACGTAGCCACTGTGTGGCCGGTGTTTCGCTAACGTGTTTTTCTTTAGCCATATCTTGGTAGTGCGCTCAGGCGCGTGGATGATGGGCTGCGTGCAAGGCTTTCAAGCGCTCACGTGCCACATGAGTATAAATCTGGGTCGTGGAAATGTCGGCGTGTCCCAATAGCATCTGCACCACGCGCAAGTCGGCGCCGTGATTGAGCAAATGGGTGGCAAAAGCATGGCGCAGAACGTGCGGGGACAAGGGGGCCATAATACCGGCCTGAACCGCATATTTCTTGACGATCAACCAAAAAGACTGGCGGCTCATGCAAGTGCCGCGTCCTGTAATAAATACAAAGTCGCTGCGGCGCTGGCCCAGCAAGGCAGGGCGGGACTCCTGCATATAACGTTCGATCCAGTGCAGGGCCTCCTGTCCCAAAGGCACCAGCCTGTCCTTGCCCCCCTTGCCCTGGTCGATGCGCAGCACGCCATCGCTCAGGCTCAGGTTCTGCAAGGGCAGTTCAGTCAGCTCCGTGACGCGCAAACCGCTGGCATACAAGGTTTCCAGCATGCAGCGATCGCGCAGCCCCAAGGGATTATGTATGTCCGGGGCAGCCAGCAGGCGCTCTACCTGTTCTTCGGATAAGGTGTGCGGGACGCGTGGGGCCTGTCGGGCGCTGCTCAATTCCAGGCAGGGATCGTCCTGCCGCATGCCTTCTTGCACTGTCCAGTTGTAAAAGCGACGTAAGGTGGCCAGCCTGCGATTGGCTGTGCTGGCCTTGCTCTGATCTGCCTGGCTGGCCATCCATTCCCGCAAATCCTTGGCTTCCAACTGTTCCAGCGCTTTGCCTTCGCGCTCTTGTTGAGCCCATTCCTCCAGGCGTTCCAGATCCTGCCGATACGCTTGTTGGGTGTTGGCAGACAGGCCGTCCTGCAACCAGAGCATGGTGATGAAATCGGAAATCAGACTGGCTTGCGTCATGGGGATGAAAAATTCGGAAAGCGTGGCTGTTGGCGTGCTTTTGGGAGCCGGGATGAGGCAGGAAAGCCCTCATGCTATCACTCCGGGATGATGAGCTTCATTCAGTAGAGGGGTAGATTTACGCTATATACCTATATATATTTCCTGATTATACTAATTCGTTACACCCGTCCCGGAGGAGAAAACAATGTTCAAACGCGTCGTATCGGTCGCTGCCTTATCACTGTTTCTGCAAGGCACAGCACAAGCTGATGAGTTGGTTGTGGCTGCGGCTGCCAGCCTGACCAATGCTTTCAAGGAACTGGCAGGCCAGTTTGAGGCAGAGCACCCCGGCACCAAGGTGCTGACCAGCTTCGCCGCATCGGATGTATTGCTGCAGCAGATCGTCAATGGTGCTCCGGTGGATGTGTTTGCCTCGGCCGACCAGAAAGCCATGAACAAGGCGGAAGAAGCCAAGGCTGTGGATCCTGCTACCCGCAAGAATTTTGTACAGAATCAGGTTGTGCTGATTGTGCCGACAGATAACCCCGCCAAAGTGAGCAACGCTGGCGATCTGGGCAAGGCAGAAGTCAAACGTGTGGCTTTGGGTAACCCGGCTGTTGTGCCTGTAGGCCGCTACACCCAGGCTGCTTTGGAAAAGGCCGGTCAGTGGGATGCAGTCAAACAGCGTGAAATTCTGGGCCAGAACGTGCGTCAGGTGCTGGATTATGTCGCTCGTGGTGAAGTGGAAGCCGGTTTCGTGTTCGCGACTGACGCGGCCATCATGAAAGACAAGGTGGAAGTGCTGGAAGTGCTCAAGACCACGGAACCTGTCACTTACCCGATCGCCTTGGTGCAGCGCGAAGGCCGTAATGACAAGGCTCAGGCTTTCCAGGATTTCGTCATGTCTGAATCCGGACAGCAAGTGCTGGCAAAATACGGTTTTGCCAAGCCTTGACAGGATTTTGATCGTCGGATGACTTCACTTTGGATTCCCCTGTGCTTATCGCTCAAGGTCGCCGGTTGGGCGACCTTGTTTGCCTGTGTGCTGGGTATAGGAGTGGCCTATGCCTTGTCGCGCTGGCAGTCGCGCTGGTGTGATCTGCTTGATTCCATCTTGACCTTGCCCATGGTTTTGCCGCCTACCGTCATCGGCTATTACCTGCTGGTCTTGCTGGGTCGGCGCAGTGCCTTTGGGCAATGGCTCTCCAGTATGGGGATTGAACTGGTCTTTACCTGGCAGGGCGCGGTGATTGCCGCCACTGTCGTGGCCTTTCCCATGATTTTGAAGGCAGCGCGTGCGGCTTTTGAGGACGTGGACCCCCGCCTGGAAAATGCGGCCAGCGTGCTGGGCCTGAAACCCCTGGCCATCTTCTTTCGTGTCAGTCTGCCTTTGGCAGCGCGTGGCATCATGGCAGGCGTTTTGCTGGCCTTTGCCCGCGCTTTGGGCGAGTTCGGCGCTACGTTGATGATCGCGGGCAGCATACCGGGGCGCACCCAAACCATGTCCATCGCCATTTACGAGGCAGTCCAGGCAGGGGAGGATCAGCAGGCATTGGTGCTGGTCGCTATTATTTCGATTACTTGTGTGCTGGTCTTGTGGAGTACCAGTGCCTTGTCACCCCGTCACGTACGCCGTAAAAGAGGGATGCAATGAGCCTGACTGTACAGATTCAACGCACCGTGGTCAGCGAGGCCCGTCATTTTGACTTGAATATCCAGATTCAAACCGAAGCCCGTCATATTGCCCTGTACGGGCCTTCGGGTTCGGGCAAGTCCTTGACGGTGCAAAGCGTGGCGGGCTTGTTGCGGCCCGACCATGGCCGCATTCAAATTGGCGATCAGGTCTATTTTGATTCTGAAAAAGGCATCAACCTGAAACCACGCGAGCGTCGGGTGGCGTACCTGTTTCAGGACTACGGCCTGTTCCCGCATCTGACGGCGGCACAGAATATTTGCTTTGGTCTGAACACGGGCTTGTTCAACCGCTCCGTGCGAGACATGCCTGCGGCTGCCCAGCGTTGGGTAGAAGCGTTTCAGCTGGAGTCGGTATTAAGCAGCTATCCCGCCCAGTTGTCTGGCGGGCAAAAGCAGCGTTGTGCCCTGGCGCGAGCCTTGGCTATTGAACCTCAGCTGCTTTTGCTGGATGAGCCTTTGGCGGCCCTGGATCAGGACTTGCGTGCGCGTTTGCGGGCTGAACTGGCTCAGTTGCAAAGCCAGATCGATATTCCCACTATCCTGATCACGCACGATCCTGAGGATGCCAGGGCCCTGGCCCAAGAGGTCTATCGTATTCGCGATGGACGCATTATCGAATGCTGTACCAGCGCGGATCTGGAAGTTCTTACAGCGTAGCGATCATCACGCTGGATGCCTTGAACAGTGCATAGGCGGACTGGCCTGCTTCCAGGTGCAAGCGCTGTGTGCTGTCCAGGGTGATGCTGGCGGTGACTGTCAGGCCCTGTGGCAGTTCCAGACGTACTTCTGCATTGACGGCACCGGTAATGACATCGGTAATCGTGCCGGGCAGTTGATTGCGTGCGGACAGGGAGTTACGGGTGTCGCCCGTGCCAATCATGATCGAGGACGCTTTCAGAAAGGCCAGAACTTTCTGCCCCTCACGCAGGCCCAGGTTTTCCGTGCTTTCTCGTGTGATGGACGCGACCACGATTTGGCCCTGGCCAATATCCACATGAATTTCGTCGTTGACGGCTCCCGTTTTAATCGTGGTAACGATACCGGCCAGTTGGTTGCGAGCCGAAGTTTGCATGATCATGGTTTGGAGTAACTCCATTTGAGTCGCCACGGAAGGCATTAAACGACCAATACGGCTCATGAAGCGTTGATGCAGCCGGTCGTAGGTTTGATACAGCTCCAGCAGTTCGACGGCTTTGGGAGTCAGGGTGGCACCGCCACCACGATGACCGCCCGTACTGCGCAGCACCAGAGGTTCGCCCGCCATATTATTCATGATGTCGATGGCGTCCCAGGCCGCCTTGTAGCTGATGCCAATATGACGGGCAGCGGCAGAGATCGAACCCTGCTCGGCAATCGCTGCCAGCAAGGCCATACGGCGGGCGCTACCCCAGGTATGGTCGCCAGTGCGCAGCGACAGGCTGCCGGTTAATTCGGTATTGGGGGTGTGTGAACTAGACATGGTGATAAGTGTAAGGGCGGGAACAAACTAGGGATAGAGCGCCGGTACAATGGCCGGATCAGCGCTGCTGGCCGTTCTGTTTTCTTGCAACCTTAACTGGTTTTTTCTATGTACGACACCCCTGCTGTTTCCATGGCTCAATTGCAGGAGCTCAATAGTGCCGAGACGGTTGTCTTGACCGTGAACAAGCGCTATGCGCGCCGCCTGCTGGGACATTTGTCGGCCCGTCTGGCGGGTGCTGGCGGGACGGTTGCCGTACCGGAAATTGTGCCTTTGGGCGCGTGGCTGGCACAGGCCAGCGATCAGCTCTGCTTTTCAGAACAGTGGCAACCGGCCGCGCATCAGATGGATCGCTTTGCCGCTTTGCAGCGCTGGGAACACAGCATCGAGCAGTGCGAGGAAGAAGGCTATTTTCTGGATGTAGGTCAGGCGGCGCGTCTGGCTTGTGAAGCCGATACCTTGCTGGATGAATGGAATATCGAGCTGAAGCCCGGCGAGGCCAGCGTGGATTTTGAGCGCTTCATGCAATGGCGCTCTCACTACCGGCAAAGCCTGGAGCAGGCAGATCTGGATGATGCAAACCTGGCTGCGGAGCGTGTGCTCAAAGCGGTGCAGGCAGGCGCCTTGCACATGCGTCATCGCCATATGGTGCTGCATGGTTTTCATGAATATTCGCCACGCCTGCAAAGATTGTTGAGTGGTTTGCAGGACATGGGGGTAGAGATTCTGCAGCTGCAGCACGAAGAGGCTCCGGCGACGGAAGTTTATCGGGTGCAGGCGCAGGATGCGGATACGGAATGGCGCCTGGCGGTGCAGTGGGCGCGCCGTCAATTGGACGAGGACCCAAATCGCACGGTAGCCATTGTGGCGGCACAGCTGGAAACGCAATTGCCGTTGGTGCATCGTCTTTTGCGACAGGCCATGCACACGGATCAAGGTGCTTTGCCCTATAACGTGGCGGCAGCCCGATCCTTGGCTGAGTGGCCAGTGGTTGAAGCGGCCATGGCCTGGTTGAAGGCCTTGTTTACCTTGGCGACCAAGGGGCAGGCCGAGCCCGCCATGCTGGGCGAAGCCTTGCGTTTGGGAGCGTGTCAGGCAGAACAGTCTGAAGCAGGTGGCCGTGCCCGCATTGACAAGGCCTGGCGCGACAACCGCATTACACAAGTTAGCCGTAAAGAATTTGCCGACATGCTCAGCTTCCACACACCCGAACTGGCTCTGGCCTGGGGCAAGGCGGTGGAACGCTTCGAGTCCGTATCGGCAGGCGCTCAAGGAGTGGATACCTGGGCGTCAGTCATGCGCCAATGCCTGGAGGCTTTGGGCTTTCCGGGCACTAACCGTCTGGATAGTGCCCAGTTTCAAACTCTGGAGGCTTTGGAAGCCTTGCTGCTGCAACTGGCGCAGCAAGCGCCGGTCTTGGGTCGCATCAGTGCCTTGAAGGCACAAAGCGCTTTGGCCCGCATGGCCCGTGAAAATTTGTTCCAGCCACAACGAGACCCACGTTCCCGGCTGGACGTGCTGGGTTTTCTGGAAGCGGAAGGCGGGCGCTGGGATGCCGTATGGGTGCTGGGCCTGACCGATGATATTTTGCCTGCTGCGGTCAAACCCAATCCTTTGATTCCTGCCCAGGTGTTGCGTCGAGTCTCGGCACCTCGCAGTACGCCAGAGCGGGAGCTGGAATGGGCGCGCTGGATGCTGAGTGCCTTGCTACGCTGTGGCAATCAGGTTTTGCTAAGTGCACCTTTGCATCAGGGTGAACAGGAACTGAGACCCAGCCCCTTGATTGCTCATTGGCCTGTGCTTGAAATGCCTTGGGCGGTGCAGGCAGAGCAGGCCGTCGCACAGGAAGCCTTGCTGGATGAGCAAGGCCCCAGCCTGAAGCTGGAAGAACGCATACGCGGCGGGATCAGCGTGCTGGATACGCAGGCCCGCAACCCCTTGTGGGCTTTCGTGAAGTTCCGTTTGCATGGTCAGGCCTTGCCCGATTACGCCCGT
Organism: Alcaligenes sp. Me129; assembly: GCF_050487245.1. NCBI lineage: Bacteria > Pseudomonadati > Pseudomonadota > Betaproteobacteria > Burkholderiales > Alcaligenaceae > Alcaligenes > Alcaligenes sp. Me129. Next base: position 54,650 of record NZ_JBKQGX010000005.1, on the reverse strand, counting down.
GTCGGCGATATGAATACACGTGGGATGTTCCTGCACCGCGCCGTCGAATTGTTCTGGCTGCGTGTGAAGGATCAGGACAGCCTGCATGAGCTGATTGGTGAGGGCTCACTGCTGGATGTGGTGCAAACGTGCATCGATCAAGCGGCGCAAGAAGAGCTGGCCGATTACGGTCCAGTGCTGCGCAGCCTGGAAATGGAGCGGGGTCTGGCCGTCTTGAATGAGTACGCTCATCAGGAAGCCCAGCGCCCACCGTTCGCCCTGGGGGCGACGGAGCATGAGTTGAGTTGGAACCGTGGCTTGTTACGTCTGAACCTGCGTCTGGACCGCTTGGATGATCTGGCTGATGGCGAGCAATTACTGTTGGATTACAAAACCGGCATAGGCGAGCTGCGGCCTGATAAAGACTGGCTGCGGCCCAGACCCGTGAATCTGCAATTGCCGTTTTATGCCGCCGCCTTGCAGGATGAGGGCCGCACCGTCAGTGGTTTGGCCTTTGTACGCTTGCATGCCCGTCAGGTCGGTTTAAGCGGTTTGGCCGCGCCCGGCATGGATATTGAGGGTCTGACCGAATTGGAGAGCGCCCAGCAGTGGACCGCCCAAATCGCGCAGTGGAAACAGGCGGTGGAAGGCTTGGCAGATGAGTTCCTGCAAGGGCAGGCCGCCAACCAGATCTGGAACCGCAACGATTTGCTGTATTGCGATGTTTTGCCCTTTTTACGTTTGTTCCAGGAAGGCCTCCAAGACAATGGAGGAGAGGTGTAATGGTGACAGTCCCTAGCGATAGCCCCGCCCGTGCACGGGCACTGGACCCCGAGTCCTCCTTTCTGGTCCAGGCCCCAGCCGGTTCCGGCAAGACAGAGCTGCTGACCGATCGGATTCTGGCCTTGCTGGCTCGCGTGCAGCGGCCAGAAGAAATAGTGGCCATTACCTTCACCCGTAAAGCTGCGGCTGAAATGCATGCGCGTGTACTGGAGAAGTTGGCCGCTGCCAATCAGGAACGGCCTGCCGAGCCCTACCGGGTACGCAGCTGGGAACTGGCGCGTGCCGCCATGCAGCGCAATCAGGAGCAGCAGTGGGATTTGCTGGCTTACCCGGCCCGTTTAAGCATCCGGACCATCGACTCCTTGTGTGCCCACCTGGTACGCGCCATGCCCTGGATTACGGGGCTGGGCGGGGTTCCGGCCATTACCGATAAGGCCCAGGAGCATTACGAAGCGGCGGCTTGGGCCACGCTGGAGATGGCGGAAAGCGTGCCCAGCGTGGCGCGTTTTCTGGAGCACATGGATGTGAACTTGCTGCAGGCGCAAGCTCTGTTGGCCGGTATGTTGGCCAGCCGCGATCAGTGGTTGCCAGCGGTGGGGCAGGGCGGTGATGTAGCCTTTTTACAAGACAGTTTGCGTGAGGTGGTGGAGCAGCAACTGCAGCAGCTAAGCGATTCACTGCCACCCGGTTGGGCGCGAACCTTGGCCCCCCTGGCCTGCTTTGCGGCCTCGAATCTGGAAAGTGGCGATGTGCTGGCCTTGGCGGATTGGCAAGGCGATAACCTGGCCCCGGTCATGGACGATTTGCCGCGCTGGCGTGGTCTGGCAGCCTTGTTGCTGACGGATAAAGGCGATCTGCGCAAAAGCCTGACGGTGCGTAATGGCTTTCCCCCAAAAACGGCACAAAAAGAAATGCTGACCGAGTGGTTGAGCAATTGTCTGGGGGCTGAGCCCTGGATTGCTCGCCTGGCCAGTGCACGCCTTTTGCCCGAGCAATACTCCCCCCAACAGCAAGAAGTCCTGTCCAATCTGATTCAGGTCTTGTGGCTGGCTGCGGCGCAATTGAAACTTCGCTTTGCCGAGAAAGCTGAGGTCGATTTCACCGAGATTGCCCAACGTGCCTTGCAAGCCTTGGGTGATGCCGACGAGCCGGGCGAGCTGCTCTTGCGCATGGACAGGTCCATACGCCATTTGCTGGTAGACGAGTTCCAGGACACCAGCCAATCCCAGGTGCAGTTGCTGGAACGCCTGACCAGCGGCTGGGAGCCTGGCGATGGGCGCAGTCTGTTTTTGGTGGGCGACCCCATGCAGTCCATTTACCGTTTTCGCAAGGCGGAAGTGGGTTTGTTTTTGCAAGTCTGGCAAGCTCGACGCTTGGGCGAAGTAGAGCTGGAGCCACTGAATCTCAGTAATAACTTCCGTTCACATCCGCGCTTGGTGGAATGGGTTAACAAGGTGGGGGCGCAACTGTTTCCGGCTCGACCTGATCCGGATCTGGGCATGGTCACCTACGAACATTCGACCGCCTTCAAGCCCGATATTCCCGAGTGGGCGGTGCATTTTCACCCGTCCTGGCATTTCCGAGTGGCTAGGGGAGAGGATGCTGTGCCGTCGCAGCAAGCGGCTCAAGAGCGTGCAGTGCAGGAGGCGGTTCAGTGCGCAGCTCAAGCTCTGGAACGTTATCAGGACAGTGAGCATCCGGTGGCAATTCTGGTGCGAGCACGCTCGCACTTGCATGGTCTGGTGCGCAAGCTGGGCGAGCAGGGCATCCCGTGTCGAGCCGTAGAACTGGAGCCCTTGCAACAGCGTCCTGTGGTGGCTGATCTGGTGCAATTGGTCCGTGCCTTGGCGCATCCGGCTGATCGACTGGCTTGGCTGTCTGTCTTGCGCTCGCCATTGATCGGCCTGCGTTTGGAGAGCCTGCACCGCCTGTGCGCCTTGCATCCTACACAGACCTTGGCCGAGCTTACACACAATCAGGATTTTGAAGACTGGGATGCCAACGAGCGTGCTCGTCTGCTCTTTGCTTGCCAGATCTTGCTGGACAAACGCAATCGCAGTGGCTTGATGCCTTTTGCTGCCTGGGTGCAGGAGTGCTGGACGCGCTTGGGCGGGCCGCAAGTCTATCCAAGCCTGGCTGATCAGGCGGATGCAGAACAAGTCTTGCGTCTGCTGGAGGAGTTATGCCCTTACGGACCGCCCGACCAGCAACAATTGCAGGCCCGTGTGGAGTCGCTGTATGCCACCCCGCAAGGTACGGGCAAGGCCGTGGAGGTGATGACGATTCACAAATCCAAGGGGCTGGAGTTCGAAACCGTCATCTTGTTTGGCTTGCACAAGCAATCGGCAGCCGATTCCGAGCCGTTGATTCGTCTGGAGCACAGCGCCGAGCGCTTGATTCTGGGGCCGATCAGTCACAAGGGCAGCGAGCAGCGCGATCCGGTGTCGCAGTTTCTGGCGGCGCGGGAGCGTATCCGGGCCGAGCAGGAAAGCCACCGCTTGTTATATGTGGCCCTGACGCGTGCCCGTCAGGAGCTGCATCTGTTTGCGGAATTGAGCATCACCCAGGATAAGGGCCTGCGCGAGCCGGATGGCCGCTCCTTGCTGAGCCGTGTCTGGCCGGTCCTGGATCAGCCACAGGCTCCTGTTTGGCAAGCCGAGCAGGGCGGACAGCAAGAGGAATTAGGGCAAGGTTCTGCGGCATTGTTGCAGCGTGTGGTGAGCTTGCCGGCCGTGCCGCCCGAGCAGTTGCAGGCCGACAGCCCGCAGTATCAAAGCTGGCAGTGGTCCCTGGACACGACTCATGAAAAAGCCATTGGTACGGTTGCCCACGACTGGCTGGAAAAGCTGGGCCGTGAAGGGCTGGAGCAATGGCCGGTAGAACGCTTGCAGCAAGGCCGCGCCGTGATGCGTCGTCAACTGTTGCGTGCTGGTGTGCCAGCGACCTATCTGGATGAAGCCGCCCAATCCCTGTTTGAAGCGATTACTGCGACCGTACAGACGGAACGGGGCCGCTGGCTGCTGGGTGTCAGCCGAGCTTACCGGGAATGGTCCTTGCTGGACGTCAGTGGCCGGGTGTCGATTATTGACCTGGCCATTTCCCAGGAAGATCACTGGCTGGTGGTGGATTACAAGACCGGACGACCTGCCGAGCATGAAAGTCTGGACGATTTCAAGGCACGGATGCTGGAGCGTTATGCGCCGCAATTGCAGCGGTATTGTGAGCAGGTGCAGGCTCTGGATGGCCGGCCCGCGCAGGCTGCGCTTTATTTCCCGAGAGCCGATCTTTGGCTGCCGTATTGATGCTACACTATTGGTCGGCGGGCCCCTCCGCATGGTTCGGCGGTGAATCTGGTCAGGTCGGGAACGAAGCAGCCACAGCCGTGCAGAATCAGTGCCGGAGTCAGGCTCGCCACTTCATTTGCTTATCGGGTTATGCGCGCCCGGTCTATCTGCTTCCCTTCAGCACCGAATCCGGTACACTTTTCCTTTCGCTTATTTGTATTGATGGTTCACGCCGTCCGGAATTCGCATGACCTATCTCGTTCTGGCCCGCAAGTGGCGCCCCCGTTCCTTTGACACCTTGGTTGGTCAGGACCACGTGGTGCGCGCTCTGACGCACGCCCTGGATACCCAGCGCCTGCACCATGCCTGGCTGTTTACGGGCACACGCGGCGTGGGCAAGACCACCTTGTCGCGTATTCTGGCCAAGTCGCTGAACTGCGAAACCGGCATCACTTCCAAGCCCTGTGGCGTTTGCCGCGCTTGTACCGAGATTGATGCTGGCCGCTTTATTGATTATGTAGAGCTGGACGCCGCTTCCAACCGTGGTGTGGAAGAGATGACCCAGCTGCTGGAGCAGGCGGTCTACGCCCCCAGCTCGGGCCGTTACAAGGTCTACATGATTGACGAAGTTCACATGCTGACCGGGCACGCCTTTAATGCCATGCTCAAGACGCTGGAAGAGCCGCCAGCGCACGTCAAATTCATTCTGGCCACGACCGATCCGCAAAAGATTCCGGTCACGGTCTTGTCGCGCTGTCTGCAATTCAATTTGAAGCAGATGACAGTGCCCGCGATTGTGGGTCACCTGCAAGACATTCTGACCCAGGAAGAAATGCAGTTCGAGCTGCCTGCCTTGCGTTTGCTGGCACAGGCAGCCGATGGCTCCATGCGGGATGCCTTGTCGCTTAGCGATCAGGCCATTGCTTATAGCGCGGGCGATCTTAGCGCCCAGGCTGTACAAGCCATGCTGGGCACCATTGATCAACGCCACCTGGCGCAATTGCTGCAAGCGCTGGTTGCTTATGATGCGCAGGCCATTATGGGTGTGGCCGATGATCTGGCCTTGCGCGGCCTGTCTTATTCGGGCGCTCTGGCTGATCTGGCCACCTTGTTGTCCCGTATCGCCATCGAGCAGCGCATTCCCGGCACGATTTCTGATGATGATCCTCTGGCAGAGGCGGTGCGCCAATTAGCGCCCATGCTCTCGCCCGATCATGTGCAGTTGTTTTATTCGGTAGCGGTGCATAGCCGTCAGGAGCTGTCTTTGGCTCCGGATGAGTACGCCGGTTTTGTGATGGCGTGCTTGCGTATGCTGGCTTTGCTGCCCGAGCCTGTCTCGGCGTATGTGCCACCGCCAGCAGGGCCTTCGGGGTCTGATACTGCTGGTGCTGGTGCGGCTCAGGCTGCTCCCGCTCCTGCGGCAGCCCTCGCTGCCTCTGTTGATGCCGCCGCCTCTGCCGCGCCTCTACAGCAAGCTGCGCAGGGTGCGCAAACAGAGCCGAGCGCACAAACTGCACAAGCAGCGCAAACCACTCAGCCTGCGGTTAACCCACAGGCCGCGTCTCAGCAGGCACAGGCTTCTGCCCCTGCAGCCGCCCCGGTCGCTGATGTTGCCAGTGCACATGCAGCCCAAGCAGCGCCTGTCGCAGAATCCATCCCTGCTGACGACGATTTTGTCCCGGCCTGGGAAGACGCTCCTGAGCCTGACGGCGCGCAGGCCAGCTCTGACTCTTCAGAGTCTGCCCCAGCGGATGCAAGCTTTGAAGCCGGTTCCGCGACCAGTCAGCCTCAAGAAGCTGCGACTGCAGTTGCTGACAGCAGCGCTGTTGAAGCCGCCCAAGCGGCATCGACGCCGTCAGCCCAGCCAGCCGCAGAGCCCACCTCCGCAGCCCAGGCTGATTCCTCTGCCGACCCTGTAGCGGAATCCTCCAAAGCCCAGGGCAAGAGCAGTGCTCAGCCCCTGATGTCGTCTCAGGCCCAGGCCGCTGCCCGAGTAGACCCGGTGGCAGAAGAAGCGCCGCCAGCCGTCTCCACCCAGGACGGTCCGGAAGAGCCCGCCTGGCTATCCGAGGGCATGGACGAAGAGTTCGAGAATTACCAACCTTTGGATATGGACGCGGCTCGTGCCGAAGAAGATGGCGATGTACCGTCTGTGTCCCTGTCTGATCGCTTCATGCCCGACACTGAACTGGGCCTGCCTGTACCGCAAAGCGGTTCGGACAGCCCGCGTACCGTCCGTCTGGGCGGCATGAAACCGGAAACCTGGCCCGAAGTGGCAACCAGCCTGCCCTTAAGTGGCTGGGCCGCTGAATTGGCCCGCCAGAGCGAATGGCTGGGCGTGAAAGGCCAGGAAATCCATCTGCGTGCCAAAATCAAGGCCACTGAAGGCAGCCAGGGCAAAGCGCGCTTGCGCACCGTTTTGTCGGAATACTTTGCCCAGTCCATTCAGTTGGTGATCGAATACGGAGATACGGGCGATGCTACCGCGCATGCCGTGGAGCAGGCCAAGCTGGCCGAGCGCCAGCGACAGGCCGAAGAGCAGGTTGCCCAGGATCCCTTTGTCTTGAGTCTGATCCAGGACTTTGACGGCAGCGTCAAAGCCGGGTCGATCAAGGCCACTCCTTTGGTTCGGGCCGCCTGAATGGCCCCTTGTCAATTTATATCAATCAGGAAAACCAAACCATGATGAAAGGTCAGATTGCCGGCTTGATGCGCCAGGCGCAGCAAATGCAGGAAAACATGAAAAAGGCCCAGGAAGCCTTGGCCGATATCGAGGTCGAGGGCGTTTCCGGCGGTGGTCTGGTCAAGGTCATCATGAACTGCCGCCACGATGTGCGCCGTGTCTCTATCGACCCCAGCCTGCTGGAAGACGAAAAAGAGATGCTGGAAGATTTGATTGCTGCTGCCTTTAACGATGCACAGCGCAAAGCCGAGGCAACGTCGCAGGAAAAAATGGCGGGTGTTACCGCTGGCCTGCCACTGCCACCCGGTATGAAGTTCCCGTTCTAATGAACGAACCGCAGATCGCTGAGCCCGAACCGCTTCGGGCTCTGATCCAGGCTCTGCGTCGGCTACCCGGTGTGGGCGAGCGTAGCGCTCGCCGCATGGCCTACCACTTGTTGCAACACGACCTGGTAGGCGCCGACCAATTGAGCCGCGCTCTTGAACATGCCACGACGGCACTGCAGCACTGTCAGCGCTGCAATGGTTTCACTGTTCAACCTATCTGTGAAACCTGTGCCAATCCCCGCCGTGATCCGGCGTTGTTGTGTGTGGTGGAGACGCCTGCCGATCAAAACATGATCGAGGCTACGCATGGCTATCGAGGCCTTTACTATGTGCTGATGGGGCGTTTGACGCCGCTGGAAGGCATAGGCCCGGATGCCTTGCAATTTGACCGCTTGCTAGAGCGAGCCGGTGATGGCCAAGTGCAGGAAGTGATTCTAGCGACCAATTTCACCGCAGAGGGCGAAACCACCGCCCATCATTTGGCGGAAATGCTCACTAGCCAAGGTTTGAAAGTGACTCGACTGGCACGCGGTGTGCCAGCCGGGAGCGAGCTGGAGTACGTAGACCCCAGCACCATTGCCTGGGCCTTGATGGAGCGTCGCGCCACGTAAACGGGTTTGACCGCTTGGCGGACAAGGGGGGACACCCCCCTTTGTTTTTTAGTATAAGTATCAGACCTAAATAATTAATGACCAACAACAAGAAGGGGATTGCCATGAAACTGACTCGTCGTCATGCACTCAAGCTGGTTGGAGCATCGGGATTGGCACTGTCGCTGCCAACATTGGCCCGTGCACAGGAAATCGAGAAAAAAAGCATCACGATTGCCGTCGGTGGCAAAGCGTTGATCTATTACCTGCCTTTGTCCATTGCCGAGATTAACGGCTATTTTGATGATGAAGGCCTCAAGGTCAAAGTGGCCGACTTTGCCGGTGGCTCCAAGGCCCTGCAAGCGGTTGTCGGTGGCAGTGCCGATGTCGTCTCGGGCGCTTTTGAGCACACCATCAACTTGCAGGCCAAAGGGCAGATGTACCGTGCCTTTGTGCAGCAAGGACGCGCACCGGCCATCGTTTTGGCCGTGTCCAACAAGACGATGGCTGACTATAAGTCGCCTGCGGATTTGAAGGGCAAGAAAATCGGTGTGACCGCACCGGGTTCCTCGACCAATATGATGGTCAACTTCTATCTGGAACAGAACGGTCTGAAACCCTCGGACGTGGCCTTTATCGGCGTAGGCGCTGGCGCGGGTGCGGTCACCGCCATGCGTACGGGTCAGATCGATGCCATGGCTAACCTGGACCCGGTTATCGGCACCTTGCTCAAGGAAAACGAGGTACGTGTCATTGCTGACACCCGTACCGTTGCCGACACCAAGACCATTTTTGGCGGCAATATGCCTTCGGCTTGCTTGTACGCTTCTGAAGACTTCATCACCAAGAATCCGAACACGGCTCAGGCCCTGGCCAACGCCATCGTGCGCGCCGACAAATGGATTCAGGCCAATGACGCTGAAACCATTGCCAAAACCGTGCCTGCCACCTACCTGCTGGGTGATGTAGAGCTGTACAAGCAATGTCTGGACGCCAATAAAGAAGCACTCTCGCCAGATGGTCTGGTCGATGCTGATGGCCCCGCTACCGCCTTGAATGCGCTGGCCGCTTTTGTGCCGAATCTGGACGCATCCAAGATTGATACCAGCAAGATCTTCACCAACGAATTTGCTGAAAAAGCCAACAAGAAGTATCCCAATGTCTGAGGCAGCACTTTCTTTAGATAACATCAGCTGTGTTTTTGCCTCCCGCGATGGCAAAGGTACGTACACAGCGGTTCGTGACGCCAGCCTGAACATTGCTCCAGGCGAGTTTGTGTCGGTTGTAGGCCCAACGGGCTGCGGCAAATCCACGCTCCTGAACGTAGGGGCGGGTTTGCTGAGCCCTTCGTCGGGCGAAGTGCGTGTGTTCGGTAAACCCCTGGAAGGGGTGAACGAGCGCGCTGGCTACATGTTCCAGGGCGAAGCACTCATGCCCTGGCGCAGTGCCGAATCCAATGTGATGGCCGGTCTGGAGTTTGCCGGTGTTCCGCAGGATGAGGCCCGCGAGCGTGCCCAGGAATGGCTCAAGCGAGTCGGCCTGGGTGGTTTCGGGGATCGTTACCCGCATCAGATGTCCGGCGGTATGCGCAAACGCGTCATGCTGGCCCAGACCCTGATTCGCGATCCCGACATCATTCTGATGGATGAGCCTTTCTCGGCGCTGGACATTCAGACCCGCCAATTGATGGAAAACGAAGTGCTGGAGATCTGGATGGCGCAGCGTAAAGCCGTGCTGTTCATCACGCACGACCTGGACGAAGCCATTGCCATGAGCGATCGGGTGGTGGTTCTGTCGGCCGGGCCGGGCACTCATCCCATCGGCGAATTTCATGTCGATCTTCCACGCCCTCGTGACGTGGCCGAAGTACGCAACGACCCCCGCTTTGTCGAATTGCATGCGGCAATCTGGGCCGTCTTGCGTGATGAAGTTCTGAAGGGTTATGCCCAGCAAAAGCGTGCCTGATATGTCTAAATCTATTACTCAATCCAAGCTGGCCCTGCGCGGCTGGCAAATTTCGCTGCTCATCGTCATTCTGGCTGCCTGGCACTTTTTTACGCTGGACCCCAAAGTAGCCTTCTTCTTTGGCCAGCCACTGGAAGTGGTCAAGGTGATCTGGGCCTGGTTCGTCACCAATGGTGATATTTACCTGCACCTGGGTGTGACCTTGAGCGAAACCTTGCTGGCCTTTGCCATCGGTACGATTGCCGGCCTGGCTTGCGGTCTGTGGCTGGGCCTGTCGCCGCGTGCAGCTGCCTTGCTGGACCCGTACCTGACGGCAGCCAACTCCATGCCGCGCGTCATTCTGGCGCCTATCTTCGGCATGTGGTTTGGTCTGGGCATCTGGTCCAAAGTGGCTCTGGCCGTGACACTGGTGTTTTTCATCGTGTTCTTCAACGTGTACCAGGGTGTACGTGAGGTCAGCTCCACCTTGCTGGACAACGCCCGCATGCTGGGTGCCAGCCGTCGCCAGTTGCTGCGCCACGTCTATATCCCTTCGGCAACCAGCTGGGTGTTCTCCAGCCTGCACACCTCGGTCGGTCTGGCCTTTGTGGGTGCTGTGGTGGGTGAATACCTGGGTTCAGCCAGTGGGGTCGGTTATCTGATCCTGCAGGCAGAGGGCACATTGGACGTGAATACGGTGTTTGCCGGTATTGTGGTGCTTACGGTATTTGCGCTGATTCTGGATGGACTGGTCAGTGTGTTTGAAGACCGCTTGTTGGCCTGGCGGCCACAAGGTGGCGGTACAGAAAAGCTCTGATCCATGTCGCTTGCGGTCAGATAGCGATCTGACAGGGCTTGCCCCGAAAACCGGCTTCTTTTTGGAGAGGCCGGTTTTTTTGTGCCGGCATTTTTGTGGCTCGGCATTTTGGTGAGCGCTGAAAGTTTAAAAAACTGAAGCCTAGTGGGGAGCACGTCGTGCCTTGAGGAAGCCATGCACGGCTTGAGGTGTTTTTCTGCTTAGAGTCACTTTGGATAGGACTCAGCGCAAAGCAGAAAGCAGGTCTATTTAGGCTGATATATAACCCTTGATCAAGATCCGTTCATTTGTTTGGAAATGAGAATTGTTGTTATTATCAGCCTTCTCATTTCCTTGCAGGCTCTTTGCTTTCATGTCCGACCGCCGTGCCTTTCGTAAAACCTGGCTTGCTCACTACAGCGAGCTGCTGGGGGCGTGGCGGCGTCGATCTCAAGTTGATCACGATGTGGAAGATGCCATGCACGACGCCGTGCTGCGCATACTGGAAAACGGCTCGGTTTCGGCTGATAATCCGGCCGCCTATCTGCAACGCAGTACCTCCAACGGTCTGATCGACCGACACAGACGGGAGGAAAAGCTGCCCATGGTGCCTTTGCATGAACTGCATGAGTCCGAGCATCCGCTAGCAGTTGGCCCGGAGTCCCAGGCTTATTCCAGCCAGATGGTCGATGATTTAAGAACGGTTCTGGATGAACTGCCGGACATTTGCAGGCAGGTGTATATTTACCAGCGCCTGGAGGGAAGCTCCCATGCCGAGATTGCCAGTGAACTGGGTATCTCCCGTGCCATGGTGGAAAAGCATATGAACAAAGCGCTGCGACATTTGAGTACAAGGTTACAGAAGTATGCCCCCTGATGTCCTGAACGCAGCGACCGCACAGGATCAGGCGGCCGCCTGGTTTTCTCATCTGCGCTCGGGTGATGCCTCGCCCGAGGATTGGCGTGCCTTCGAGCAATGGCGTCAGTCCGATCAGGAGCATGATCGCTGTTACCGCCATCTGGAGGCGATCTGGCAAGCGACCTTGCAGATTCCCGAGTCCGAGCTGCGGGCTGCCTTGCGGGCTTCGCGCCCATCGGCTCCGGTCAACAAGCCACGTCGTCGTTTTGCCTGGGGCATGACGGCAGGACTGTGTGCGGCGGGTGTGCTTGCCGCTGTGGGCATACGGGCTAGCCTGGATACTGAGCCTTCCTATCAAGCCACATTGACGACCCCACGCGGGCTGCACGAGGAATTGCGTCTGCCCGATGGCTCTATCCTGATGGCCAATACCGGCACACGCGCGCAGATTCATTTTTACGAGAATGAGCGTGTCGTTGACCTTTATGCAGGCGAGGTGTTCTTTGATGTGCAGCCTGATCGGTCCCGGCCGTTTGTGGTGCATGCCGGGCAAAGCAGGGTGGTGGTCACAGGTACGCGCTTCAATGTTCTGCATGAGCAGCAGCAATTACAGGTGACGGTGGAGTCCGGTTCAGTCAAGGTGCAGCAGGGTGCCTGGTGGGACCGGGATACACGCTTGCTGGAGCGTGGGCAATCCGTTCACACGGCTGAGGATGCTCCTCTGGGAGAGGTACAAAAGGCGGATCTGGATACCAGCCTGGCGTGGCGTAACGGCATGATTGTGTTCGAAAACACGCCGCTGGAGCAGGCGGTAGCGCAGATCAATCGTTACTTGCCGCAAGCGGCCGTTTTCGATGCACCCCGTTTTTCCTCCTACAAGGTGGCTGGGGTTTTCAGTGTGAATGAGCCTTTGGCCCTGATCCATACCTTGCCGGATCTGGTGCCAGTGAAAGTTCAAACCTTGCCCAGCGGACAACTGCGAATCAGCGAATAGAGCACGAGTTTGCCTGGCAATCCGGGCTCTATTTTTTATTTATCAAAAATAATTCTCATTTTTGTTCCGGTGTTTTGATTCTGGTTCGTCGATAGAGTAAGGGGAGCTGTTTTATGTCGCAGACGGCAGCGCCCATCACCTTGCCTTGAGGCCGCCTTGCGCGTGCCTTGCTACTCTTTGGACCTAGTCAGACTGTGAATACACCGACCTTTTCTGTGTGGCGCAACAAGCCCGCGATCAATACACGCTTGACGATTCTGGCAATCAGCCTGGCCTGCGCCGTCAGCGCCTTGCCGCTGGACGTACGTGCGCAGGCTCAAGCCACCTCCATCAATCTTCCTGTGCAGCCCCTTAGCAAGTCCTTGTTGCAGTTGGCGCAGCAGGCCTCGGTCCAGATTTTCTTTTCTCAGGAATTGGTGGATGGCCATCAGGCGCCGGCCTTGTCGGGCAGCTATTCCCCTGAGCAGGCCTTGCAGCAGCTCTTGGCGGGCACGGGCATCACGTACAAGCGCAAGGGTAATACCATCAGCCTGACGCCGGACCCGGCCTCCTCGGTGGCCGAGCTGTCCACCATTACCGTCAAGGGCGGGATTCTGGGCGACTTGTCGCCTGCCTATGCGGGCGGGCAAGTGGCAACAGGGGGTAGCCTGGGTTTGCTGGGTTCCGTGGATGTGATGGACAACCCCTTTAGCACCACCAACTACACCTCCGAATTGCTCTATGACCAGCAGGCCAGAACTCTGGCCGATGTGGTGGTGAATGATGCGGCTGTACGGACGACGACTTCTACCGGCGGTTTTGGTGAGGACTTTGTGATTCGCGGCTTTGCGGTAGGCAGTGGTGATGTCAGCGTGAACGGCTTGTATAGCCTGGTGTCTTCCAGCCGTGTGCCCGTGCAGATTCTGGAGCGTGTGGAAGTCCTGAAAGGGCCCGGCACCTTGATGCGCGGTATCCCACCCGGAGGGAGTATAGGCGGGGCGATCAATCTGGTGACCAAGCGGGCCGAGGACGAGCCGCTGACCCGCGTGACGGCCAGTTATGTCAGCCAGGCAAATGTGACGGCACAGCTGGATGTGGGTCGCCGCTTCGGTGAAAACAAGGAATGGGGCGTGCGCTTTAACGGCGTCAAGCGCGGTGGAGAAGCCACGTCACGCGATGGCAAGCAGGATCTGGGCATGGCCGCCCTGGGCGTGGATTATAGAGGCGCCCGTTTGCGCTGGTCTGCGGATGTCATCCACCAGGAAGACACGCTGGAAAATATCCGTTCACAAATTGGCTTTCAAAGCGATCTGACCGAGCTGCCTGCACCTCCGGATGGCCGTACCAATTTCTACCCCGGCACTCGCCTGACCCAGCGCGACAACACCATCATGTCCCGTCTGGAATATGACTTCAGCGATTCGGTAACCGGGCATATCGGGGTGGGCTATCGCCACGGCAAGAACCGCCAGATTTTCCCGGTGAATGTGAAACCGGGGAATCCCAATGTGCGCCAGTCTGTAGATGCTGACGGCAATTTCAGCGTGATCTCCACGTTCTATGACTCCTATTCCAAAACGCTAAGTAGCGATGCGGGTTTGAGCGTGGATTTCGACACGGGCAGCGTGGCGCACAAGCTGGCTTTCGGAGTGAGCTATATGGATCAGGAGCTGGGCAATGCCTACAGCCCTGGCACGGAAGTGGCGGACTCCAATATCTATAATCCTGTGCCTATTCCGGCAGGTCCAACAGAGCGGCTGACGCCACAAAAAGCGTCCAGTACCGGCCTGCTCAGCTTTGCCGTGGCAGATACCTTGTCCTTTGCGGATGACCGTGTCTTGCTGACGGTGGGGGCGCGTCGTCAGACCGTGGATGTCACCAGCTTCAATACGACTACAGGTGTAAAAACCTCCGATTACAAGGCCAGCTCCATCTCGCCTTTGGCGGGGATTGTGGTCAAGCCGATGGAGAATGTCTCGGTCTTCGCCAACTTCACCGAAGGTTTGACGCGCGGCACGATTGTTGGGGACACCTACGCGAATCGTGGCGAGATTCTCAAGCCTTTCAAGTCCCGTCAGTATGAGGCGGGTGTGAAAGTGGATTGGGGTGGCATCATGACCTCGGCCTCCCTGTGGCAGATTGCCCGACCTGCAGGGCAAGAGGATGGAAACAATGTGTATGGCTACTTTGGCGAACAGCGCAACCGTGGTTTGGAGCTGAGTGCCTACGGTGAATTGATGCCAGGTTTGCGCATGATGGCCAGTGCTGGCTTTACCCAAGGCAAGCTCACCAAAACCCAGAACGGTGTGAATGAAGGCAACCGGGCACCGGGTGTACCTGCCAGCACCTATAACCTGGGTCTGGATTGGGATACGCCTTGGGTACAAGGCCTGAGCCTGAATGGTCGCGTGATTCATACCTCGTCCCAGTATCTGAACAACACCAATACCTTGAAGCTGCCCGCCATGACCCGCTTTGATGTAGGTGCGCGCTACTACACCGATATTGCGGGCAAGGATGTGGTGATCCGCGCCAATATCGAAAACCTGACCGACAAGCGCTACTGGCTGGCTTCCAGCAACTTTGCCACGAACGGGGCAGGGCGCACGTTCATGTTGTCGGCCTCCGTGAATTTCTGATTCGCTGATTGTTAACGTCAGGCAGGGCTTCGCGGCTGTATTCGATACCGCCTGGCCCTACCTGGACCTGGAAGGGAAAAACAAAATGTTGAAACGATGTTTTCTGATGTCCGTTCTGTCGGCGGCCCTGTTGAGCGTGACCGCGTATGCTCAACCTACCCAGCCATCTGTGCAGCCCTTGAGTCCAGAGTTGGCGCAGCGCAGCTTGATCACGGCCGATGGCGCCTTGCGCAAGGAACTGGCTTACGGGATTTATCAGATGGCTTTCAGCGCGTCTGAAAAGGCCCTGTATGTAGCCTCGGCAGAAATGCTTGATGGTGTGCGGGGCGGGGCGCTCTACAAGCTGGACCCGCAGACTCTGGATGTGCTGGGTGTGATTCACACCGATGAAAGCAATTTTGGCTTGAGCAGCAATGCCGAGGGGAATGTGCTGTTCATGACGAACAGCCTGAACCCGGCAGTTGCGCGCGTGGAGCTGGGCGAAAAGGGCGGTTTGAAACGTACGGCCTTCAGCAATATGGGGACGGATGGTTTCAAGGTGGGGCCACGTACGGTGAAGCTGGATGAGGCCCATAAGCGTCTTTATGTAGGGGGCGTAGGCAATCCGGCGGTAATCTGGGTGCTGGACACGAGCAGCATGGAAGTGCTCAACACCATTGAGAATGCGGGCAAATGGGTGACCGGCTTGTTGTTGGACACGGATCATCGCCGTATGTACGCAGGCAATGGCGACGGTGAAGTGCTGGTGATTGATACGGACAAGAACCAGATCCAACAGCGCTGGAAACCTGCCGGGGACAAGCCGGCGATCTTGCTCAACTTTGCTCTGGACCCGAAGCGCAACCGTTTATACGCCACGGAAAACCAGCATCAGAAAACGGTTTATGTGCTGGATGCCAGCACAGGCAAGCTGCTGGAGCAACTGGACGTAGGGGACGCGCTGGATATTGTCTATAACCCCAAGCGTGACGAGCTGTATGTGTCGCACCGCCAGCAGGGCAAGGTGTCTGTGCTGGATGCGGGCAGCTATGCGAAAAAGGCGGAATACAGCTTGCCTGCTCATCCCAACAGTCTGCTGCTGGGGCCGGACGATCAACTGTATGTCACGGTGAAAGCTCCCTTCACGCCTGACCATAAGGTCAGCGCCCGCGAAAGTGTGGTGCGTATTGATCTGAGCAAGATCTGATTGCAGCCTGAAGGTTCAAAGTAAATCAGCCCGGCGCAATGCCGGGCTGAGTCTTTTTGCTGCTCAAGTTCTTGATCAAGCAGGGATTCTGCTTTCTGGGCTTTGCAGGGTGCAAAGCCTTTTATATTGCTGTGCCTGGGATCAAGCCTGCTGACGCGCTTGCTGAATCAAGGAGTCCAGCTTGATGCCATCCGCGGTGAACTGACGGATGCCTTCGGCCAGCTTTTCAGTAGCCATCGCGTCCTGGTTCAAATCCGTGCGGAAAGTGATTTCATTGCTGGCACGCCATTCGGGGGCAACCGCCTTGGCGCGCGCCACATCCAGCATGGCAGGGACTTCACCCTGGGCTGCATCCAGCTGGCCCAGCAGATCCGGGCTGATGGTCAGCAGATCGCAACCGGCCAGCGCCTTGATCTGGCCGACATTGCGGAAGCTGGCACCCATGATCTCCGTGGGGATGTCATAGGTTTTGTAGTATTCGTAAATGCTGCGGACCGAGCGCACGCCGGGATCGTTCTCGCCCTGGTTGGCGCTTTCGTCCCAGTCCTGGCCAGCGGTTTTCTTGAACCAGTCGTAGATGCGACCCACAAAGGGCGAGATCAGGGTGACTTTGGCCTGGGCGCAGGCGATGGCTTGCGGCAGGCAGAACAAAAGGGTCAGGTTGCAGTTGATGCCTTCGGCTTGCAGCGTACGGGCGGCCTGAATGCCTTCCCAGGTGCTGGCCAGCTTGATCAGTACCCGTTCGCGCGGCACACCGGCCTTTTCGTAATGCTGAATGATATGGCGGGCGCGCTCGACACTGGCCAGGGTATCAAAAGACAGGCGGGCATCCACTTCGGTGGAGACGCGGCCGGGAACAATGTCCAGAATTTGTTGGCCAAAGGCAACCAGCAACAGATCGCTGGTTTCAGCCAGGCTGGCGTGAGGGTGGTCGGCGATGACACGGTCCAGCAAGGGGCGATAGGCCGCCTGCTGGACAGCCTTCAAGATCAGGGAAGGATTGGTTGTTGCATCGGTAGGGCGATACGCACGCATCGCTTCAAAATCGCCTGTGTCGGCCACTACGGTTGTGCACTGGCGCAGGGAGTCAAGCTGAGTAGTCATGTCTGTTACTAGTCCATCGCAAAGCCATCAAACCAATCAATTACTGTAGTCGATTTTCCAGGTTTTCGTGCCTGGTTTCGGTGTTATTACCGATAAACTACCGGAAAAACCCCGTTTGAGCATATAATTAGAAGGTTTAATATTAATTTCAGAATCCGGGGTTTTTAACGTGCTGCCGTCTTTATTTCCTGAGGAGTCCCGCACTATCACTAGTGCCGTCCTAGCCCTGGCGGATGGAACCCTATTCAAAGGGGTATCAATCGGTGCCGAGGGGCACTGTGTTGCTGAGATCGTTTTCAATACAGCCATGACGGGCTATCAGGAAATCCTGACAGACCCAAGCTACAGCGGTCAAATTGTTACGCTTACCTATCCGCACATCGGTAATACCGGTGTCAATCCAGAGGACTCCGAATCCACCAAAGCCCACGCTGCCGGGCTTGTCATTCGCGATTGTCCCGCCCGCCTGTCCAACTTCCGCTCCACCCAGTCTTTGCCCGACTACCTGAAAGCTCAGGGCGTTGTGGCCATCTCCGGTATCGACACCCGCAAGCTGACTCGCATTTTGCGCGAGAAAGGCTCCATGGGTGCCTGCATCCTGGTGGGTGATGATGCCGAACGTGCACTGGAACTGGCCCGCTCTTTCCCTGGCCTGAAAGGTCAGGACCTGGCCAAGGTGGTTACCACCGACAAGTCCTACAACTGGACCGAAGGTTCGTGGGAACTGGGCCAAGGTTTCTCCAAGCCCGAAGGCGACCGCTTCCACGTGGTGGCTTACGACTTTGGCGTCAAGGCCAACATCCTGCGCCTGATGGCGGACCGTGGCTGTAAGGTCACCGTCGTGCCTGCGCAAACTCCATTGGCCGATGTGCTGGCTTACGAACCTGATGGCGTGTTCCTGTCCAACGGCCCTGGCGATCCGGAGCCTTGCGATTACGCAATCGAAGCTTGCAAGGGCTTGCTGGAGCGCAAGTTGCCTGTGTTTGGTATTTGCCTGGGTCATCAGATCCTGGGTCTGGCCGTAGGTGCTCAGACCTTGAAGATGAAAAATGGCCACCACGGTGCCAACCACCCTGTGCAGGAACTGGCCAGCGGCCGCGTGTTCATCACCAGCCAGAATCACGGCTTTGCGGTGGATGCCACAACCTTGCCAGCCAATGCCAAGGTCACGCACATTTCTTTGTTCGACCAGAGCCTGCAAGGCTTCGAGTTGACAGATCGCCCCGCGTTTTGCTTCCAGGGTCACCCCGAAGCCACTCCCGGCCCGCGCGATATTGCCTCGCTGTTCGACAAATTCATCAGCCTGATGGCTGCCCACCAGGCCAATAAATAAATCGCACTATGCCAAAGCGTTCAGACTTAAAAAGCATTCTTATCATTGGCGCAGGCCCGATCATCATTGGTCAGGCTTGTGAATTCGACTACTCGGGAGCCCAGGCATGTAAGGCCCTGAAGGCCGAGGGTTACCGGACTGTGCTGGTCAACAGCAACCCGGCCACCATCATGACGGACCCGGATACGGCCGACGTCACCTACATCGAGCCCATCACCTGGCAAGCTGTCGAGAAAATCATTGAAAAAGAGCGTCCCGATGCGCTCTTGCCCACCATGGGCGGCCAAACCGCGCTGAACTGCGCCCTGGATCTGGCCAAGCATGGCGTGCTGGAAAAATTCGGTGTCGAGCTGATCGGTGCCAACGCCGCTGCTATCGAAAAAGCCGAAGACCGCCTGAAATTCAAGGACGCCATGACCTCCATCGGTCTGGAGTCCGCCAAGTCCGGCGTGGCTCACAGCATGGACGAAGCCTGGGCGGTTCAAAAGCGTATCGCTGAAGAAATCGGCACCGCCGGTTTCCCCGTCGTGATTCGCCCCAGCTTCACGCTGGGCGGTACGGGCGGCGGTATTGCCTACAACCCTGAAGAATTCGAAACCATCTGCCGTCGTGGTCTGGAAGCATCGCCAACCAACGAACTGCTGATTGAAGAATCCCTGCTGGGCTGGAAAGAGTTTGAAATGGAAGTCGTGCGTGACCGCGCCGACAACTGCATTATTGTGTGCTCCATTGAAAACCTGGACCCCATGGGTGTGCACACCGGTGACTCCATCACTGTGGCTCCTGCCCAAACCCTGACCGACCGCGAATACCAGATCATGCGTAATGCATCGATCGCCGTATTGCGCGAAATCGGTGTGGATACCGGTGGTTCGAACGTTCAGTTCGCGGTGAACCCCGATAACGGCCGCATGATCGTTATCGAAATGAACCCGCGCGTGTCTCGTTCCTCGGCTCTGGCTTCCAAAGCCACGGGTTTCCCTATCGCCAAGATCGCTGCGCGTCTGGCCGTGGGTTACACCCTGGACGAGCTGCTGAACGAAATCACCGGCGGTGCGACCCCCGCTTCGTTCGAGCCCACCATCGACTACGTGGTTACCAAGGTGCCACGTTTCGCTTTCGAAAAATTCCCTCAGGCCGATTCGCGCCTGACCACCCAGATGAAGTCCGTAGGTGAAGTGATGGCTATTGGCCGCACTTTCCAGGAATCCTTCCAGAAAGCCCTGCGTGGCCTGGAAGTGGGTGTGGATGGTCTGAACCAGAAAACCACCGACCGCGAAAAACTGCAGGTCGAACTGGGCGAACCCGGCCCAGAGCGTATCTGGTACGTGGGCGATGCTTTCGCTCAAGGCCTGACCCTGGACGAAGTTCACAACCTGACCAAGATCGACCCCTGGTTCCTGGCCCAGATCAAAGAGATCGTGGACATCGAACTGGCTCTGGAACAAAAGACGCTGGCCGATCTGGACCGCGACACACTGTTCGGTCTGAAGCGCCGTGGTTTCTCCGATCGCCGTCTGGCTTTCTTGCTGGACACCGTGGAATCGGAAGTGCGCAAACTGCGTCACCAACTGAACGTGCGTCCTGTCTACAAGCGTGTGGACACCTGCGCGGCTGAATTCTCCACCGATACGGCCTATATGTACTCGACCTACGAGGAAGAGTGCGAATCCAATCCTACGAACAAGAAGAAGATCATTGTTCTGGGTGGTGGTCCTAACCGTATTGGTCAGGGTATCGAGTTTGACTACTGCTGCGTGCACGCTGCTCTGGCATTGCGCGAAGATGGTTACGAAACCATCATGGTCAACTGCAACCCCGAAACCGTTTCTACCGACTACGACACCTCCGATCGTCTGTACTTCGAGCCTCTGACTCTGGAAGACGTGCTGGAAATCGTTCACATCGAAAAACCCGTGGGCACCATCGTTCAGTACGGTGGCCAGACTCCGCTGAAATTGGCACGTGCTCTGGAAGCCAACGGTGTACCTATCATCGGTACCAGCCCTGAATCCATTGACGTGGCTGAAGACCGTGAGCGTTTCCAGAAGCTGCTGACCAAGTTGGGTCTGCGTCAGCCGCCAAACCGTACGGCTCGTACCGAAGGCGAAGCCATTGCTCTGGCTGCTGAAATTGGATACCCCCTGGTGGTGCGCCCAAGCTATGTGCTGGGTGGCCGCGCCATGGAAATTGTGCACGAGCAGCAAGACCTGGAGCGCTACATGCGCGAAGCGGTCAAGGTCAGCAATGACTCGCCCGTGCTGCTGGATCACTTCCTGAACAACGCTACCGAAGTGGACGTGGACTGCCTGGCCGATGGCGAGCGCGTGTTTGTGGGCGGTGTGATGCAACACATTGAACAAGCTGGTGTTCACTCCGGTGACTCCGCTTGCAGCTTGCCTCCTTACTCGCTCAGCGACGAAACCGTAGCTGAAATCAAGCGCCAGACCGCACTCATGGCCAAGGCCTTGAACGTGAAGGGCCTGATGAACGTGCAGTTCGCCATTCAGGATGGTGATGTGTACGTGCTGGAAGTGAATCCACGTGCTTCGCGTACCGTGCCGTTCGTGTCCAAGGCTACCGGTTTGCAGCTGGCCAAGATCGCCGCTCGCGCCATGGCTGGTCAGACTCTGTCCGAGCAAGGCATTACTGAAGAAGTCACGCCGTCTTACTACAGCGTGAAAGAAGCCGTGTTCCCCTTCGTGAAGTTCCCTGGTGTGGATACCATTCTGGGACCTGAAATGAAGTCCACCGGCGAAGTCATGGGTGTGGGCACCTCGTTTGCCGAAGCCTTCGTGAAGTCGCAGATGGCTGCCAGCGTGAACCTGCCCAAGGGCGGTCTGGCCTTCATCAGCGTGCGTGCTCAGGACAAACCACAAGCGGTTGAAGTGGCTCGTGGCCTGATCTCGCTGGGCTTCAAGGTTGTGGCTACCCGCGGTACCGCCAGCGCCATCGAGCAGGCCGGTCTGGCTGTTCAAGTGGTGAACAAGGTTACCGAAGGTCGTCCGCACATTGTGGACATGATCAAGAACGGTGAAGTTTCCTTGGTCATCAATACGGTTGAAGAGCGTCGCAACGCCATCGTTGATTCGCGTACAATCCGTACACATGCGCTGGCTGCCAACCTGGCCTACTACACCACCATTGCCGGTGCTGTGGCGGCGGTTCAAGGCTTGCAGTATCTGAGCCAAGGTGAGGGCTTGAAAGTTTACGCGGTTCAAGAGCTGCACGCTCTGCTCGCGAAACACTAAGTCTTACCCGGCTGGAAAGGCGCACCTTAGTGGTGCGCCTTTTTTTGTTCTTGCATCAGACAAGACCAAGCCGTCGTATTGGGGCAGCACGCAGGCCACCGCCTGCACAGTGCAGAAGTTTTCTTCTTTGGAGATCATGTCGTGAAATGGTTCATTCTTGCCTTGTTCATCGTGTGCACGATTGTTGTGCACTTCAGGGGTCGAGTCAGGCACCGGTTTTCTCGCCAGTTGCTGGATCATTCCACCTTCACGGCTCCTCTGAACGTCTTCATGTACGGCTTTTCGGCAGTACCGAACGAGCCGTATCTGGATTTGAAACACTTTCCCGAGCTGAACAAGCTGCTGGAGCACTGCGATGAAATTCGCGCCGAGGCCGAGCAGCTATTTGGCGAAGGCCATATCAAGGCCTCGGACAAGTACAACGATGCGGGTTTCAACTCCTTCTTCAAAACCGGCTGGACGCGTTTTTACCTGAAGTGGTATGACGCGGATCATCCGTCAGCACGCGAACTGTGCCCGGTGACGACCAATCTGCTCAAGGACATTCCTTCGATCAAGGCGGCCATGTTCACCTCCTTGCCACCCGGTGCCCGTTTACCGCGTCACCGCGACCCTTATGCGGGTTCGCTGCGCTTTCACATGGGGCTGATGACGCCTAATAGTCCGGATTGTTATATCGAAGTGGATGGCCAGCGCTACCACTGGCGTGATGGCGAGGCCGTGGTGTTTGATGAAACCTTTATTCACTACGCCGAGAACAAAACGGATCAGAACCGCATTATCTTGTTTGCGGACGTAGAGCGCCCCATGCGTTACCGCTGGGCACAGGCGATCAATCACGCAGTAGGTGGTTTCTTGCTGCGCGCCGCTGCCGCTCCTAACCAGGAAGGCGACCGCACGGGTGGTATCAACCGTATTTTCGGCACGGTTTATGCTGTGCGTCGTTTCGGCAAGGCGATCAAGAAAAAGAACGAAACCCTGTACTACATCCTCAAGTGGTTGCTGGTGCTGGGCATTGCTGCCCTGATCTTCCTGTAAAAAGCAGGCAAAGATGCAAACCGTCTTTATCACGGGTGCCAGCAGCGGTTTGGGCAAAGCGCTTGCTCAGGAATACGCAGCTCAAGGTGCTTGCCTGGGTTTGCTGGGCCGGCGTCAGGAAGAACTCCAGGCGTTGGCTGAGAGCTTGCCCGGTGTGCACCGTATCTATGTGGCGGATGTACGTGACAGAGACGCCTTGCATCAAGCGGCCCAGGACTTTTTGCAGTTCACAGGGCAAAAAATTGATGTGGTCATTGCCAGTGCAGGAATCAGCGCTGGCACCTTGACGGAAGAAACCGAAGACTTCGCCGTCTTCAAAGCCATTGTGGATACAAATCTGCTGGCCATGGTGGCGACCTTCGAGCCTTTTATCGGCACCATGAAAGCGGCGGGGAAGGGAACCTTGGTGGGTATTGCCAGCGTGGCGGGTATTCGTGGTCTGCCCGGTGCGGGGGCTTATAGCAGCTCCAAGGCGGCTGTCATTGCCTACTGCGAAAGCTTGCGGCTGGAGCTGTCGTTGTACGGTGTCTCTGTTGTCACCATTACGCCCGGTTATATTCGCACGGCCATGACGGCGCAGAATCCTTACTCCATGCCGTTTCTGATGCCTGCTGAGGACTTTGCCCGCAAAGCCCGCAAGACCATCGAGCAGGGCGTGTCCTATCGAGTCATTCCGTGGCAGATGGGAGTTGTCTCGCGCCTGATGCGTCTTTTGCCTAATTGGCTGTATGACCGTCTGGCTCGTCAGGCGCCGCGCAAGCCACGACTGAACAAAAAAAGCTGATCATTGCCCCTGTAGCTGATTTTTGAGGCCCTTGTTGGCCTCATCGCGGTTTGAAGGGGGGGGCTGGCTATGCTTATGGCCGCAACCGCAACCGCAACCGCAACCGCAACCGCAATAGTGCCTGTGGCTCTTCCTGGTATGGGGCCGTCGCTATCGTAAGGATAAAGCTTGCGGGCGTGGCGCTGGAGACACTGTCAGGAACTGATGAGGTGAGTCAGGCGGACAGGACTCCGCACAAGTCTCAGGCTGGTTTATCGAACGCTGCAGCTAATCCGATCTGCGGGTACCTGCCTGATCATGGCTATGTATGGCTTAGACTTGCTCGTCCAGTGCCGTATTCAGATGTGGCAACTGCCCCCACTGCGTACAGGTCCAGTTCAAGTCTTTATCGATACTGAAGAAATTCAAACTGGTATTCAAAATGGCATGAGTGCGCTTGGCATTCAGTGCCTGCTGGTTCAGCTTGCGCCAAACCATATCGATGACACCACCATGGGCAAAGACCAGCAAGTTCTTGCCCGCATTGTCCTGCGCCAGCGCCTCAAAGCAGCTCAGAACCCGTGTTTGAAACTGACGCAGTGATTCGCCGCCCTCTACGGCGTAATCGATATCGACGGTATCGTCGGGCTGATCCGGCCCATGGCGGCCTGCCGCATCCCAGGCCTGGCCTTCCAGCTTGCCAAAGCCGCGTTCGCGCAGTCCCTGGACTTGCTGGATTTCAATATCCCAATGCTGACAGGCAATTGCCGCAGTTTCCGAGGCGCGTTGCAGATCGCTGCTGATGACGGCATCCACAGGCATGTGAAACGCCGGGGAGCTCAGGTAACTTTGCAGGGCACGGGCCTGTTCGCGGCCGGTCTCGTTCAGCTCTATATCCTGCCAGCCCTGTAAACGGCGTACGGCGTTCCAGGCGGTTTCACCATGGCGGATCAGACAAATAGACGTACTCATGCTGGCGTAATCACTCTGCTAGGGAATCGGACTGCCAAAGGCAGGCTGATTGTCTATTGTAATGGGCCAGTCAAGCACAGGCAGATAGAGGGGGTATATACCGCATATAGCGCGAGCATCGACGCCAAAAGGCAGTTTGAAACCTGTATTGGCTGGATCCATGTTGGGGTTTACCGCGTACTGCCTTATTTTCAGGTGCCTTGTTGAGTCTTTCACGTTTAAAATCATGCCTCAACGAATCAGCCAGTGCCTCAGGGAGCACTGCGCGACCGTGTGACGAATTGCGCTGTATTTCTTTATTCCTTTTCTGGAACCCTTTATGTCTCAGTCTTACTTCCCGCGTTGGCGCCGAGTGTCCGGCAGCGAACCCGGTGCGGTTGTGCAGCCCGACGAATGTCTGGCCACGCCGCAAAACATTGCCATGGGTGCGCAGCACGTGGTGGCCATGTTCGGCTCCACCATTCTGGCCCCCTTGTTGATGGGCTTTGATCCCAATCTGGCCATCTTGATGTCCGGTATTGGTACGCTGATTTTCTTTGTGTTTGTCGGTGGCCGGGTTCCCAGCTACCTGGGTTCCAGCTTTGCGTTTATTGGTGGTGTGATTGCAGTTACCGGCTATGCCGGCAGCGGCCCGAATCCCAATATTGGCGTGGCCTTGGGGGCCATTATTATCTGTGGTCTGGTCTATACGCTGATCGGTGTTCTGGTCTGGGTGTTCAACGCCCGTACCCAGGGTGGGGCAGCGCGTTTGATCAACCATTGGATGCCTCCGGTTGTTACCGGCTCGATTGTGGCGGTGATTGGCCTGAACCTGGCTCCTATTGCGGCCAAGGGCGCGATGGGTAGCGGCACCTTCGATTCCATGATGGCCTTGATGACCGTATTGTGCGTGGGTGGTATTGCGGTCTACACCCGTGGGGTGGCTCAACGCTTGCTGATTCTGGTGGGTTTGGCTCTGGCTTGCGTGTTGTACTGGGTTTTCACCAATGTGATGGGCTACGGCACCCCAATCAACTTTGCGCCGGTTGCTGAAGCCGCCTGGCTGGGTCTGCCCAGCTTTTCTGCGCCTGTGTTCCAGGCTCATGCCATGACCGTGATTGTGCCGGTGGCCATTATTCTGGTGGCCGAGAACCTGGGTCACATCAAGGCGGTTAGCGCCATGACCGGTCAGGATCTGGACGGTTATCTGGGTCGTGCTTTCGTGGGTGATGGCGTGGCGACCATGCTGTCCGGCTCCGTAGGCGGCACTGGTGTAACGACTTACGCTGAGAATATCGGCGTGATGGCCGCTACCCGTATCTACTCGACGTTGGTGTTTGCCTTTGCTGCCGTGATCGCGATTTTCCTGGGCTTTTCGCCCAAGTTTGGTGCCGTGATCCAGTCCATTCCTGGTCCTGTACTCGGTGGCATGTCCATCGTGGTGTTTGGTTTGATCGCTATTGCCGGCGCCCGTATCTGGGTGGTGAACCAGGTGGATTTCAGCGATAACCGCAATTTGCTGGTGGCAGCCGTCACCTTGATTCTGGGGGCTGGTAACTTCTCCTTGCAGTTTGGCGTGATTCGTCTGGACGGCATTGGCTGCGCCACCTTTGGTGCCATTTTGCTGCACGCTTTGTTGCGAGGCCGTCGCCAGAATATGGTGTAGTCGGCCCAAGGCGGATCAAGACTGGCCTGGCTCTGACTAGTTTGGCCATCAGCCTGTCGCCAGTCTCGAAATAGCCTGCGCTAAACCCGTGGCCCTTGAGCTTCTGTTTTTTTACACAGGGGTTTCAGGGGCTTGCTATTTTCAGGCAGTTTGCCGACAATAGATCTCACACCCCGGTTCTTCGCGGGGTTTTTTTCTGCCGCAGAATTTCTCTGTGTCGGAAAAGCCATATTGGGGCAGCCGGCAGGTTTGGCTTGAGCAGTGTGTTTGAATGTACGCTGTAGGGTCAGCAGGACTTTCAAGTCGGCCGATTCAACCTGTTTGATTGTTTGCCCCATCATCGTTATCCCCCTATCTTCCAGGCGCTCCTGCTACGGAGCGTCTTTTACTTGTTGAGCAGGAATACTATGTCTGCGATCCCATTGACTGCGCAGGGCGCACAACGTTTGCAAGTCGAATTACACCGCCTCAAGACGGTGGAACGCCCGGATGTAATTAACGCCATCGCCGAAGCGCGAGCACAAGGCGATTTGTCCGAGAACGCCGAGTATGATGCCGCGCGCGAGCGCCAAGGCTTTATCGAGGGTCGGATTGCCGAATTGGAAGGCACTTTGTCCAATGCCCAGATTATCGAACCGGCCGCGCTGCAGGCGGATGGCCGCATCGTGTTCGGTGCCACGGTTGAAATCGAGGACCTGGAGTCCGGCAACACCGTGACTTACCAGATCGTGGGTGACGTCGAGGCCGACATCCGTGCCAACAAGATTTCCATCTCCAGCCCTGTGGCTCGTGCCCTGATTGGCAAGAGCGAAGGCGATGTGGTCGAGGTCAAGGCGCCCGCCGGTATTCGTGAATACGAAATCCTGTCGATCAGTTACGTTTGACCTTGCTTCTGACAGCAGGCTTGTCCTGCTGTTGATTCGAGCACGCAAAAGAAAGGCCCCTGCACATTGTGCGGGGGCCTTATAATTTACGGCAGTTTAGCGTTTGCCCGAACCGCCCAGTCCGCGACGAGCGCCTGCCCGCAAGGACATGGCACTGCCAGGACGGTTGGTATTGCTACGGGGCGCGGCAGCAGGTTTGACTGCCGAGAACTTTTGAACGCTGCGTGGTGCGGCCGAGGCTTTCTTCTCTTGGGTGCTGCTGCGTTCAGCTTGCATTTCAGCACGGCGAGCACGTTCCGTCTTGCGCGTACGCTGAACACCGGAAGCGGCCAGCTTTTTGGGCGTGTAAGGCTCCGAAGGCTTGCGCACCGCACGGGTAGGTTTTTCAACAGGCGCTCCCAAAACAGGGGGGCGTTCGATATTGGGTCTGTAGATGGTCAGGATTTTGCCCAGATGATGAATAGGGGCAGCATCGAGCGCATCGCAGATTTGTTCTAACATGGTCAGACGAGCCTGACGGTCATCACCGGCCACACGGATCTTGATGAGCTGGTGAGCCTGCAGGTGGACGGTGATTTCTTTGATCACGGCGTCGGTCAGGCCATTGTCTCCAATCAGGACAACTGGGCGCAGAGCGTGAGCAGCAGCACGAAGTTCGCTGCGCTCATGAGGTGTAAGGTTGAGTTTTGGCATAAAGAGATTGTACGGGAATGGCCAAGAAAAAATTCTCTAAAGAGTGGGTTCAGCAGCATATAAATGACCCCTACGTCAAATTGGCGCAACAAAAAGGGTATCGCGCGCGTGCGGCCTTCAAGCTCAGTGAAATATTGGATCTGGAGAAGATTCAGGTTCAGGGCAAGGTGGTGGTGGACCTGGGGTCTACGCCGGGCAGCTGGTCGCAATTGATACGGGAACGCATGGTCGGCCCTGGCGGTGTGCTCAATGGTCGCATTATCGCACTGGATATATTGGAAATGGAACCAATTGCCGGGGTAGAGTTCATGCAAGGCGACTTTCGCGAGGACTCTGTACTGGAGCAATTGCAAGATTCCTTAAAAGGTGCGGCGGTAGACCTTGTGATTTCGGATATGGCCCCCAACTTGTCTGGTGTGGCATCGGCCGATTCCGCCCGCATCCAGCATTTATGCGAGCTGGCACAGGAATTTGCCCTGCAGCATCTGACCGATGAAGGGGTACTGATCGTCAAAGCCTTCCACGGCAGCGGGTTTTCCCAGATCGTGGAGTCTTTCAAGCAGAATTTTGTCAGAGTCGTCGAGCGTAAACCCAAGGCTTCGCGTGATAAATCCTCCGAAACCTTTCTCGTTGCCCGTGGCTTGAAGCGCAGGTAATTTATGACTTGCCGGGCTTTGAATCGGGTAGAATGAACTATGTATGGCGCTTGTTCAGGTATGTGTAAGCATATGGAGCAAGTTATCGCAATCGCAGGAGATTGGCTTTGAACAATTCGTTTTCCAAAGTCGCGATCTGGATGGTTATTGCGCTGGTGCTGTTTACTGTTTTCAAGCAGTTTGACGGCCGGCCACCAGCCACTGATGGCGTCACTTACACACAATTCATGAATGATGCCCGCTCCGGCCGCATCAGCAAGGTGGATATTCAGGGCGATACCCTGCATGTCACGCCGGATTCTGGCCGCAGCTACTCGCTGACGTCCCCCGGTGACCTGTGGATGGTGCCTGAACTGGTGAAATCCGGTGTGCAGGTATCGGGTAAAGCCCGTGAAGAGCCTTCCTTCCTGACCAGCCTGTTCATCTCCTGGTTCCCCATGCTGCTCCTGATTGGCGTGTGGGTGTTCTTCATGCGTCAGATGCAAGGTGGCGGCAAGGGCGGGGCATTCAGCTTCGGTAAATCCCGTGCACGTTTGCTGGACGAGAACTCCAACCCTGTTACCTTTGCGGACGTGGCCGGTTGCGACGAAGCCAAGGAAGACGTACAGGAACTGGTGGACTTTCTGCGCGACCCGAGCCGCTTCCAGCGTCTGGGTGGCCGCATTCCACGCGGTATCCTGATGGTGGGCTCGCCGGGTACAGGTAAGACCCTGTTGGCTCGTGCCATTGCAGGCGAAGCCAAAGTGCCTTTCTTCAGCATTTCCGGTTCCGACTTCGTCGAAATGTTTGTGGGTGTGGGTGCTTCCCGCGTTCGCGATATGTTCGAGACCGCCAAGAAGCAATCGCCTTGCATCATCTTTATCGACGAAATTGACGCCGTGGGCCGCCAGCGTGGCGCAGGCCTGGGCGGTGGTAACGACGAACGTGAACAGACACTGAACCAGTTGCTGGTCGAGATGGACGGTTTTGAAACCGGCCAAGGCGTACTGGTCATTGCTGCAACCAACCGTCCTGACGTACTGGACCCCGCTTTGCTGCGTCCTGGCCGTTTTGACCGTCAAGTGGTTGTTGGCCTGCCTGACATCCGTGGTCGTGAGCAGATTCTGAAAGTGCACATGCGCAAAGTGCCTTTGGCTCCCAACGTGGACGCCGTGGTGCTGGCTCGTGGTACTCCCGGTTTCTCCGGTGCTGATCTGGCTAACCTGGTCAATGAAGCCGCTTTGTTCGCCGCGCGCCGAAATGGCCGCACCGTGGATATGCAGGACTTCGAGCGCGCCAAGGACAAGATCATCATGGGTGCAGAACGTCGCACCATGATCATGCCCGAGGAAGAGCGTCGCAACACCGCTTACCACGAAGCCGGTCACGCCTTGGTAGCTTGCATGCTACCCAAGACGGACCCGGTTCACAAAGTCACCATCATTCCTCGTGGTCGTGCTTTGGGTGTCACCATGCAGTTGCCGGAAGGCGATCGCTACAGCATGGACAAAGAGCGCCTGTTGAACATGATCGCCGTGCTGTTCGGTGGTCGTATCGCTGAAGAAGTGTTCATGAATCAAATGACCACGGGCGCATCGAACGACTTTGAACGTGCCACGCAAATTGCGCGTGACATCGTAACTCGCTACGGTATGACAGACTCTCTGGGGCCTGTTGTGTACGCCGAGAACGAAGGCGAAGTGTTCCTGGGTCGCAGCGTCACCAAAACCACCCATGTGTCCGAAGCCACCATGCAGAAAGTGGACTTCGAAATCCGCAAGATTATCGACGAACAGTACGCGGTTGCCCGCAAGCTGATCGAAGACAATATGGACAAGATGCATGCCATGGCCAAGGCCTTGCTGGAGTGGGAAACCATTGATGCCGACCAGATCGACGACATCATGAAAGGTTTGCCACCACGGGCTCCACACGTGCCCAACAGCAATGACAACACACCCTCCGATGGCTCCACGCCACCAGCCGCTGGTCCTCGCCCAGCCGATGACAAGGGTGCCGCGGCGACAACGCCGGTTGCTTAACTTACAACATAGGCCATGCCTATTTCATGAATTACCCTGAGTGGTCTTGTGGGCGCTTCCAGTTTGGGCTGGAGCGCCCTTTGGTTATGGGGATTGTGAATGTCACCCCAGACTCCTTTTATGACGGCAACGCACACAATGATTTGCCTCGGGCGCTGGACCACGCCCGTCAATTAATCGCCGAAGGCGCAGACATTCTGGATATTGGTGGCGAGTCGACTCGTCCCGGTGCCGAACCCGTTTCCCTGGAACAAGAGCTTGAGCGTGTTATTCCCTTGATCGAGGGCTTGCGCGACAGCGGTGTGGCCTTGTCGGTGGATACGTTCAAGCCTGAGGTCATGCGCGCCAGCCTGGCGGCCGGTGCAGACATGATCAATGACATCTATGCCTTGCGCATGCCCGGTGCCATCGAGGCCGTCAAGGACTCCAATTGCGGCCTGTGCATCATGCACATGCAAGGTGAGCCCCGGACCATGCAAGAGCAGGTGCACTACGATGATGTGGTCGTTGATGTACGTCATTTTTTGCAACAACGATGTGACGCCATAGTGAGCGCAGGCATTCAATCCGAGCGTATCATGCTGGATCCCGGCTTTGGCTTCGGTAAAACAGCGGCACATAATTATCAGTTGCTACGGGATTTGCAGCAGGCGGCAGTGCCTGGTTACCCCTGGTTGATCGGCTTGTCGCGCAAATCCATGATTGGCCATGTCACGGGGAAACCCGCCAGTGAGCGTTTGATTGGCAGTCTATCGGCAGCCCTTGCCTGCGTGGCACGGGGCGCAAAAATTGTCCGTGTCCATGATGTAGCCGCCACGCGCGAAGCGCTGGATGTGTGGAACGCGGTTGAATGTGGAGTCTCTGAATGAGCGATCGTAAGTATTTCGGCACCGATGGTGTCCGCGGTGAAGTAGGTGGCCCAACGATTAACCCCGAGTTCGCTTTGCGCCTGGGTTACGCTGCCGGGCAGGTTCTGGCTGCCCAGTATGAAGGTACAGGCCGCCCCACCGTGGTGATTGGCAAGGACACCCGTATTTCTGGCTACATGCTGGAATCGGCGCTGGAAGCCGGTTTGTCGGCCGCCGGGATCGATGTATTGCTGGCTGGCCCTGTGCCTACGCCCGCTGTGGCCTATTTGACGCGTACGCTGCGCCTGACGGCCGGTATCGTGATCTCTGCCTCGCACAACCCGTATTACGACAACGGTATCAAGTTCTTTTCCGCACAGGGCACCAAGCTGCCTGACGAGATCGAGCTGAAAATCGAGCAAGCCATTGACCAGCCCATGCACTGGGTGAAGTCTGAGTCCCTGGGCCGCGCCCGTCGTCTGGCTGACTCGGCTGGCCGTTATATTGAATTTTGCAAGAGTGCCTTCCCGAACGACTTGAACCTGAACGGGCTCAAGATTGTTGTGGATGCCGCTCATGGCGCGGCTTACAACATCGCTCCGCACGTGTTCCGCGAATTGGGTGCCGAAGTGGTTGCCGTGGGTGTTCAACCTGATGGGTTCAACATCAATCAGGAAGTGGGCGCGACTTATCCCGAGAAGCTGGCCGAAGAAGTACGCAAGCACGGCGCAGATTTGGGTATTGCGTTGGATGGTGACGCAGACCGTCTGCAAATGGTCGATTCCCAGGGGCGCATCTACAATGGCGACGAACTATTGTATCTAATTGTTGCTGATCATCTGCAGACCCAGCCTGTAAAAGGCGTGGTTGGCACGCTGATGACCAACCTGGGTTTCGAGAAGAAAATGCAGGAATTGGGCGTGGAGTTTGCCCGCGCCAAAGTGGGCGACCGCTACGTGCTGGAATTGATGCAGCAAAACGGCTGGGTGTTCGGTGGCGAAAGCTCCGGTCACCTGCTGTGCCTGGACTGGCACACCACAGGCGATGGTATTATTGCCGCCTTGCAAGTGCTGACCGCCCTGTGCCATAGCGGCAAGAGCCTGCCAGAACTGATGGAAGGCCTGAAGATGTACCCGCAAATTATGGTTAACGTGCCATTGCAAGCGGGCCAGGACTGGAAAAACCATGCAGGTTTGCAACAGGCAACCCGTGAAGTGGAGCAAATGTTGGGTGACCGTGGGCGAGTGCTTATTCGTGCATCAGGTACAGAACCCAAGCTGCGCTTGATGGTGGAAGCAGAACAAGCCGATCTGGCTCAAGCAGGCATCGATACCTTGCTTGCAGTGGATTTAATGAAATAGTAATGTGGCTATCAAATACCTGAAACATTGTTTGTGCATGATGCACGAAAGTGTTTGGAGTCATCACGATGCTAAATCTTGAGCGCGAACGTACTGAAGTGGATTGGGCGAATACTTGGGCAGGTCATACCGTTGGAGGCTTGGCCTTGCGCCTGGCTCGTACCCAGGCTGAGCTTGAATGCCTTCAGCGCTTGCGTTTTCAGGTTTTCACCCAGGAAATGAATGCCGTCTTTCCAGACCAGCACAATGGTCTGGATATAGACCGCTTCGACCCCTGGTGCGAGCATTTCATGGTTACCGAACCCGAAGAAAACCGGGTTGTAGGAACCTACCGCTTGCTGACCCCTGAAAATGCCAATAAAGCGGGCGGCTATTACTCAGAGTCCGAATTCGATATCAGCGCCCTGGATGCGCTGCGCCCCAGCCTGGTTGAGGTTGGGCGCTCCTGCATCCATCCCGACTACCGTAATGGCTCGGCCATCATGATGCTGTGGGGTGGCATTGCTGCCCTGACGCGTGTAGGCGGTTACCGTTACCTTCTGGGTTGTGCCAGTGTCAGTTTGCGTGACGATGGCGTCACCGCCGCCGAAGTCTGGCGTGTGGCCCAAAAGTCCATGCAGGACAACAAGCACATTCCGCATGTGCAGCCCTTGAATCGCTATCCGGTTGAACGACTGAACAGCGATTTGCCAGCGCGCATTCCACCGCTGATCAAAGGCTACCTGAAGCTGGGTGCCACGATTTGTGGTGAGCCTGCCTGGGATCCGGACTTCAATACGGCAGACTTTCCTGTCCTGCTGGATCTGGAAGCCATGGACGAGCGCTATAAACGTCACTTTGGCCTGGTCTGATTGCGTACTGCTCAGGCCTGAGCAAGTCGGGCCTGAATAGGGCCTGCGAATAAAAAGAACCCCCGAAAGTTGGATGGCAATCCAACTTTCGGGGGTTTTTTTAGGTTCTGATGATCTGCTTGGCTTGGCAGGCTTTGGCGCTGTCAATGAGCGGCTCGGCCAGCTAGCGTCAGCCATACTCCAATCAACGGGCCTGTCAGCAAGGCTATCGGGGCTGTAAGCTGGGTGGAGTGTTTTTCAACAGGCCCACCTGGCCGCTACACGTCCAGTAGGCCTTGTCAGACCAGCTCCAGGCTCAAATCATTGATATCGCTTTGCCAAGCCTGTACTTCAGCCAGCAAGGAGGCCTGGGACAGGGGATGGCTGGCCATCCATTCGTGATCCAGATGAATCATGACGGTTTTGCCACGCGCTTGCAGGCTCAGCGGCAAGGTCTCCCTGTCCTCGCGACGGCGCATCAGCATGACGGCCAGACGCAGGCTCAGCAATGTCAGCCACCAGGCGTTATTGGACTCAAAGCGCTTGAGCTTGCCCAGCTTGCCCTGGTGACCCAGGCTCAGGAAGCTCAACAAGGCTTGGTCGTCGTTGGAAAAACCGGGCATATCGGCATGTTCCAGCACGTAGGCCGTGTGCTTGTGGTAATCCGCATGTGCAATGCTCAGGCCCACTTCATGAAGATCGGCGGCCCAGCCCAATTGACGCTGCAGTTCCTGCACTTCAGGGGTGTCGGGCAGCTTCAGTTGTGCGAAGAACTTCATCGCCGCGTCGTGCACACGATGGGCCTGGCGTGTGTCGACCTGATAGCGTTTCATCATTTGCTGAACGGTCTGGTCACGCTGATCGTGTTCCGATTCGCGCCCCAGCATGTCGTAGAGCACACCCACACGCAGTGCGCCTTCACCAGGCAGCATCTGGCGAATCTTCAGCTCCTGGAAGGCGGCCATCATAATGGCCAGACCTGCCGCCAGCACGGGCGCGCGGTGAGGCTTGATACCGCTCAGATTGCGTGTGTCCACCTTGCCATCGTGTACCAGGCGTTTGCGCAGCAATTCCATGCCTTCCAGGGTGATCCCCTTTTTGGACATGCCGTTCTCTTGCAGGATGGCGATCAGACCCTTGGCGGTTCCGGAGGAGCCATACGCTTCCTGCCAGCCCGTTTTGCGGTATTGGCGCGTAATTCCTTCCAGTTCGCGACGAGCCGTCAGGATCGCATTGCTCATGCGCTCTTCGGTGATCACGCCATCGGAGAAAAATTTGTCGGTATAGCTGACACAGCCCATGTAGAGCGAAGACAGCAGCAGAGGTTTGAGGCCCTTGCCAATAATGACTTCGGTCGAACCGCCGCCGATGTCGATCATTAGACGGCGATTGGGGGAGGGGGGCAGCTCGTTGCTGATCCCCGAGAAAATCAGGCGGGCTTCCTCGTGGCCGGAGATGACCTCGATAGGAAAGCCAAAGGCCGCCTCGGCAGCCGGCAGAACCTCGCTTAAATTGCGTGCCACCCGGAAGGTATTGGTGGCCACAGCGCGAACGCGATTGGGGTGAAAACCGGCCAGACGTTCGTTGAAGCGTTTCAGAATGACTACGGCGCGTTCAATGGCATCGGGACTGATGTATTTGTCGGGACCCATGCCAGCGGCGAGTCGGACGGATTCATTCAGGCGGTCAATGGTGTAGATCTGGGCATGACCGTTGTGCTGAACCACTCGTCCAATGGATAAACGAAAGCTGTTGGAGCCCAGGTCCACAGCGGCAAGAAGTTGTTCCATGAGGCATCGCTCGGGATGATTACTGTGCGATTATAAGGACATTAATCATGGGTTTTGTTACATAAACCGGAAAATTAAGAAAAGTTAGACGAAAGCATCTTGGGAAAGGCGATGTGATATTTGCGCTCCTGCCAGGCAGAGCTGTTTTAGACTTGAATTGCTACGGGTCATAGAGCTGTAACATTCATGTAGTAAAAGTCTCACGATCCCATTTTCTTTGGCTTTTTAACGACCTCACCATGCTGCCTTCTCCAGATTCAACCTTGCTAAACCGTGAGTTGTCCTTGCTCAAGTTCAATGAGCGAGTGCTGGCCATGGCCGAAAATTCGACCACGCCTTTGCTGGAGCGCTTGCGCTACATCTGTATCGTGAGCTCTAACCTGGATGAATTCTTTGAAATTCGTATTTCCAGTCTGAAAGAACAGATCTTGCAAAATCCTCATCAAGTGGGGGATGACGGGTTTTTGCCTCAACAAGCGTTTGACAAGGTGCAGGCTGCGGCTCACCAATTGGTCGAGAAACAAAACGACTTGCTGATGGACGAGGTCTTGCCGACCTTGATGGATGAAGGCATAGGGCTGCTGCTGACCGCGCTATGGACACCTGCTCAGCGTGAGTGGGCGTATCAAACCTTTTTGCGTGACGTTATGCCTTTGCTCACGCCTATTGGTCTGGACCCGGCGCATCCCTTTCCGCGCGTCTACAACAAAAGCCTGAACTACATTGTGGAGTTGAGCGGTGAAGATGCCTTCGCCCGCACCGGCACGATTGCCATTGTGCAGGCACCCCGTGCCTTGCCACGTGTGATTCGTGTGCCAGACGATATCGCCGGCATTCCCCAGGGCTATATGCTGCTGACTTCCCTGATCAGCGTTTTTGTGGGCGAGCTTTTTCCCGGCATGGACGTAAAGGGCTGCTATCAGTGGCGCGTTACCCGTAACAGCGATCTGTTTGTGGACGAGGAGGAAGTCACCAACTTGCGCGCCGCCTTGCAGGGCGAGCTGTCGCAACGTAACTTTGGTGCGGCCGTACGTCTGGAAATTGACCGTTCCATGCCCGAGCGCCTGGAGCGCTTTTTGCAAAGCGAGTTTTCGCTGGATGTGCCAGATACTTATCGCGTCAGCGGCCCGGTCAATCTGACGCGCCTGATGCAGCTGTGTAATGTGCCAGACCGTCCGGATCTCCTGTTCCCGGATTACCGTGCGCCTATTCCGGCGCCGTTTGATTCTTCATTTGAATCCCCCGCACAGTTTTTTGAGGCGATTTCCCGCAAAGACCAACTGCTGCACCATCCGTATCAGTCCTTCCAGCCCGTCTTGAGCTTCTTGCGTGCCGCAGCGGCGGACCCGGCCGTCGTCGGTATCAAGCAGACGATTTACCGTACTGGTGAAGATTCGGAGTTGATGAATATCCTCCTGTCGGCGGCGCGTGCTGGCAAAGAGGTAACGGTGGTGGTGGAGCTGATGGCTCGTTTTGACGAACAGACCAATATCAATTGGGCCGCCAAGCTGGAAGAGGTGGGAGCACACGTCAGTTACGGGGTGGTGGGGCACAAGACCCACGCCAAGATGGCCCTGGTGCTGCGTCGTGAGGGGGGCTCGATCCGTCGTTATGGCCATTTGGGTACCGGTAACTATCACCCGCGCACCGCTCGCTTGTACACGGACTTTGGCCTGATTACCGCCAATCAGGAAATTTGCGAGGACATGGACAAGGTGTTTTCCATGCTGACCGGGCTGGGTGCCTGGCGGCCCCTGAAGCGCTTGCTGCAGTCGCCGTTCACCTTGCATGACAGCATGATGGATCGCATCCAGGCGGAAACCGAGCGCGCCCTGGCAGGCAAGAAAGCCCGCATCATGGCCAAGATGAACTCCCTGCTGGAGCCCAAGATCATTCAGGCGCTTTATGATGCCAGCCAGGCCGGAGTCAGGGTAGACCTGATCGTGCGTGGTGCTTGCGCCTTGCGTCCGGGGGTCAAGGGTTTGTCGGAGAACATCCAGGTGCGTTCAATCATCGGACGCTTTCTGGAGCACTCGCGTGTTTTCTATTTCTACAATGGCGGTCAGGAAGAGGTCTTTATTTCCTCGGCCGACTGGATGGACCGGAACTTCTTCCGTCGTGTGGAGCTGGGTGTGCCAGTGCTGGACCGCAGCCTGAAAAAGCGGGTCATTGCCGAAGCCTTCACTTATGCCTTGCGTGACAACCAGTTGTCCTGGAAGGCCAATCCGGATGGCACTTATAACCGCATCCGCAGTCGCGGTGCCCCGTTCAATCTGCATCTGAGCATGATGCAGCGCTTGGGCGGTGTGTGAAATACAGACTGTCATGAACGTGTCATATAGTCTGTTTACTATGACGACACATACAGGGTGGGCCTGTGATCTGACTATCATCAAGAGGATTTCTCGATGTTAAAACGTGTATTCAACAAGGTAAGTATTGCTCTGGCGTTCAGCGCTTTTGCGGCTACTGCCACAGCTGCAGACGTAACCGGTGCTGGTGCGTCGTTCCCTTACCCAATCTATGCCAAATGGGCGGCTGAATACGCCAAACAAACGAATAACCGCGTCAACTACCAGTCGATTGGTTCGGGTGGTGGTCAGCAGCAGATTATTGCCAAGACCGTGGATTTCGGTGCTTCGGACGACCCAATGAAGGTCGAAACACTGGAAAAAGAAAACCTGTTGCAGTTCCCCGCCGTGATCGGTGGTGTGGTGCCTGTGATCAACGTCGAAGGCATTGAGCCTGGCAAGCTGAAACTGTCCGGTAAAGTACTGGGCGATATCTACCTGGCCAAGATCACCAAGTGGGACGATGCAGCCATTAAGGAACTGAACCCCGATTTGACCTTGCCTAACAAGGACATCGTGGTGGTTCACCGCTCCGACGGTTCGGGCACCACTTTCGGTTGGACCAACTACCTGTCCAAAGTGTCCCCGGACTGGAAGTCCCAGGTTGGTGAAGGCAAGGCTGTGAAGTGGCCTACCGGTCAAGGTGGCAAGGGTAACGAAGGCGTGGCTGCTTACGTACGTCAGCTGCAGAACTCGATCGGCTACGTTGAATACGCTTACGCCAAGCAAAACAAACTGTCCTGGACCCAGTTGCAGAACAAGGACGGCCAATTCGTCCAGCCTGGTCAGGAAAGCTTTGCTGCCGCCGCTGCCAACGCAGACTGGGCCGGTACGCCTGGCATGGGTGTGATTCTGACCGAAGAGCCTGGCGCAAAATCCTGGCCTATCACTTCGGCTACCTTCATCCTGATGCACAAGGTCCAGGATAAGCCCGAGAACGGTAAAGAAGTGCTGAACTTCTTTAACTGGGCCTTCGAGAACGGTGCCAAATCTGCTGAAGAGCTGGATTACGTTGCGTTGCCTAAGGACGTAACCGACCAGATCAAGGCGGCCTGGGCATCGGAGATCAAGTCCAAAGACGGCGCTGCGGTCTGGAAGTAAGATTCGTGTTCAAATACAGGTCAGTTGTAAATTGATCCTGCGAGACGGCCCACCTCTAGGTGGTGCCGTCTTTATTATGTAAAAATTACGGTTTTGTCTTGAACGCACAGCGCGTAGCGTTATCCGGTTTGTTGGGCTGGAGCAGTCTTGGCTGTTACAGAATCTGTGAATCGGTTGCAGTGCGTTCGTCCTATTCCGGCCTGACCCTTCATCTGTCTACATGAAATCAAATCAGAACGCCTTTATGGACGGCATTTTCAAGAACATGACACGCTCGTTTGCGTTTCTCGTGTTCATATTGCTGGCTGCCATCTCTATTTCCCTGATCTATGGAAGCCGGGAATCCATTGCCGAATACGGTTTCTCTTTTCTCTGGACGAATAACTGGGATCCGGTCAATAACGAATATGGCGCATTGGTGCCCATTGCCGGTACCTTGCTGACTTCTTTCATCGCACTCTGTATTGCCGTGCCGGTCTCGTTTGGCATTGCGATGTTCCTGACAGAGCTCTCGCCAGCCTGGTTGCGTCGCCCTCT
Source organism: Alcaligenes sp. Me129 (assembly GCF_050487245.1). Taxonomy (NCBI): domain Bacteria; kingdom Pseudomonadati; phylum Pseudomonadota; class Betaproteobacteria; order Burkholderiales; family Alcaligenaceae; genus Alcaligenes; species Alcaligenes sp. Me129. The sequence goes on along the minus strand of NZ_JBKQGX010000005.1, from coordinate 15,430 downwards.
GGGTACGGCCATTGAAATGCTGGCTGCGATTCCCTCCATTATTTACGGTATGTGGGGCCTGTTTGTTTTTGTGCCCCTGTTCCAGCGCTATGTACAGCCTGGCCTGATCTCCTTTTTTGACGGGGTGCCAGTGCTGGGTCAGATCTTTGCGGGCCCTCCCTTCGGGATTGGTGTGTTCACCGCCGGTCTGATTCTGTCCATTATGGTGATCCCCTTCATTACCGCCGTGATGCGCGACGTGTTCGAGCTGGTGCCTCCCATGCTCAAGGAGTCCGCTTATGGTCTGGGCAGCACGACCTGGGAAGTGATGTGGCGTGTGGTGCTGCCTTTCACCAAGAACGGGGTGATTGGCGGGATCATGTTGGGTCTGGGGCGCGCCTTGGGTGAAACCATGGCTGTCACCTTTGTGATTGGTAACTCCTTTAACTTGCCAAGCTCGCTGTTTTCGCCTTCGAACTCGATTGCGTCTGCACTGGCCAACGAGTTTAACGAAGCCGGTGGCATGCAGAAATCCGCCTTGCTGGAGCTGGGTCTGATCCTGTTCCTGATCACCACGGTTGTATTGGCGATCTCCAAGTTGCTCTTGTTGCGTCTGGCCAAGAACGAAGGCACGTCGCGCTAAGGATCACCTATTATGTTTGATAAAAAATCCGCAATTAGTCTGAGCAACCCGATTTACAAACGCAGGCAGGTGTTTAACCGCCTGATGCTGGGTGTGTCTTTTACTGCCTTGATCTTCGGCCTGTTCTGGCTGTTCTGGATCATCTGGACCCTGATCGAAAAGGGCAGCAGTGCCATGGCCTGGTCCCTGCTGTTTGAAAGCACCCCGCCTCCTGGTGGTGAGGGTGGTTTGCTGAACGCCATTGTCGGCAGCGTCATGATGGCTGGCGTCGGTACTCTGATCGGCACACCTATCGGCATTCTGGCCGGCACCTATCTGGCCGAATACGGTCAGCGTGGCTGGCTGGCTCCGGCCACCCGCTTTTTGAACGACGTGCTGTTGTCGGCACCGTCCATCATTATTGGTCTGTTCATCTATGCCGTATACGTGGCACAGGTGGGGCACTATTCGGGTTGGGCCGGTTCCTTGGCTTTGGCTATTTTGGTGATCCCCGTGGTGGTACGTTCCACAGACAATATGTTGATGCTGGTTCCCAACGGTCTGCGCGAAGCTGCGGCGGCTCTGGGCTGCCCCAAGTGGAAGATTGTGATGTCCATCTCCTACCGTGCTGCCTTGCCCGGTATCGTGACGGGCGTTCTGCTGGCTGTGGCTCGTATTGCGGGTGAAACGGCTCCCTTGTTGTTCACCGCCTTGAACAACCAGTTCATGTCCCTGAACATGAACGCGCCGCTGGCCAACTTGCCAGTGGTGATTTTCCAATATGCTGCCAGCCCCTTTGAGGACTGGAACCGTCTGGCCTGGGCAGGTGCGGTGCTGATTACCTTGCTGGTCTTGGGTATCAATATCCTGGCTCGCAGCCTTTTCCGCCAAAAATAACGTTTTCACGGAGCGCCCTAGTCGGCCAACGCTATGAGTCAAATTATTACCTCCGACGAATCGACCAAGATTGAAATCCGCAACCTGAATTTCTTCTATGGCAAATTCCATGCCTTGCGCAATGTGAACATGTCTATCAAGGAAAAGAAGGTCACGGCCTTTATCGGACCATCCGGTTGCGGTAAATCCACCTTGCTGCGCACGCTGAACCGCATGTACGAGCTGTACCCCGGCCAGCGCGCTGAAGGTGAAATCCTGCTGGACAATGAAAACCTGCTGACTTCCAAGCAGGACATTTCCCTGATCCGCGCCAAAGTGGGCATGGTGTTCCAGAAACCGACACCGTTCCCCATGAGCATTTATGACAACGTAGCCTTTGGCGTGCGTTTGTTCGAGCGCCTGAGCAAAGGCGAAATGGACGAGCGCGTGGAGTGGGCCTTGTCCAAAGCCGCGCTGTGGAACGAAGTGAAAGACAAGCTGCACCAAAGCGGTAACGGCCTGTCCGGTGGTCAGCAACAGCGTCTGTGTATTGCCCGTGGTGTGGCGATCAAACCCGAAGTTCTGCTGCTGGACGAGCCTTGCTCGGCACTGGACCCGATTTCCACGGCCAAGATTGAAGAGCTGATTGCTGAACTGAAAGCGGATTACACCGTGGTGATCGTGACCCACAACATGCAGCAAGCGGCACGTTGCTCGGATTACACCGCCTATATGTATCTGGGCGAGTTGATGGAGTTTGGTGAAACTGACCAGATCTTCGTGAAGCCCGCTCGCAAGGAAACCGAAGACTACATCACGGGTCGTTTCGGTTAATCAGACGGATGCGGGCAGAGCGGCCTTGCAGTGCTTTGCCTGGAGTTTGAATAAAGCCATACCCCCACATCGGGACAGTCGTTCCTGTGTGGCACACACCCCAATCGCTGGATTTACGTCCAAGGATTGGGGTGTTTTTTTATCCATTGGGGCGGCGATACAGTGTTGGCTCCAGTAAAGGGAGTAGCGACGGCCTTGTGTTGTGCGGGTGCCGCCTGCAGCTAGTGCCTTTACTGGCTCAATTTGCGTAAAGCATGACGTATGACTTTGCCGGTGGTTGTCATGGGCAGGGCATCGACAAACTCAATCAGCCGTGGGTACTCATGTGCAGCCACCCGGCGTTTGATGTGCTCCTGAATCTCCTTGACCAGTTCCTGGGACGGTTCGATATCCTCCTTCAGCACCACAAAAGCTTTCACGACTTCGGTGCGTTCGGGGTCGGGGACACCGATCACTGCCGCCATGGCGACAGCGGGATGCCCCATCAGGCCATCCTCAATCGGGCCGGGCCCAATGCGGTAGCCGGAGCTGGTGATGACATCATCATCGCGGCCTACGAACTGGATATAGCCATCCTCGTCCTGCATGCCTTTGTCGCCGGTCAGCAGCCAGTCGCCTACAAATTTCTCGCGAGTGGCCTCGGGTCGTTGCCAGTAGCCCAGGAACATAACCGGATCGGGTGCTCGCACGGCAATATGGCCTTCGATGCCGGGTTTCTGAATTTGCCCCTGATCATCCACAATCGCGACCTTGTGACCAGGCACGGCCTTGCCGATCTTGCCCGCCTGTCCTGGAAACCAGGCCGAGCAAGAGGACACGATCATATTGCACTCGGTTTGTCCGTAGAACTCGTTGATGGTGATGCCCAGTTCCTGCTTCGCCCAATCCAGCAACTGTACGCCTAGTGACTCCCCGCCACTGGCAATGGATTGCAGCTTCAAAGGCCATTGCTCGCGTGACCATTGGCTGCGACGCAGCATTTTCAGGGCAGTAGGGGGCAGGAAAGTATGCGTGACACCGTGCTCGGACATCAGTTTCCAGGTAGCCTCAGCATCGAATTTGGGGAAGCGGTAGGCCAGCACGGGTATGCCGTGATGCCAGGCCGGTAGCAGCACATCCAGCAGGCCGCCAATCCAGGCCCAGTCGGCGGGCGTCCACATCAGGCCTTCGCCTGTGGGCAGGAAGTTGTGCGACATCTCTACGCCCGGCAGATGCCCCAGCAGCACGCGGTGGGCATGTAGAGCACCTTTGGCCGAACCTGTGGTGCCGGAGGTATAGATCAGCACGGCAGGGTCGTCTGCGCGGGTGTTCAATGTGCGCGGTGCCGGTTCGGGGTGGGCGGCAATGGCTTGCCATAAGGAAAGTGCATCGCCCTGATCCTGCTGGCTGTCACTTTGGTAAAGATGTTTGAGCTGTGGCAGGTGCTCGCGCAAGGGCAACACCGTCTCCAGGCCTTGTTGATCGGTAATCAAGGTGCTGGCACCGGAATCATTCAGCCTGTAGCGCAGCGCGTCCGTGCCAAACAGGGTGAACAAGGGCATGGCAATGGCGCCAATCTTGTAGGTCGCCAAATGCGCCAGCGCCGTTTCGAGTCCTTGAGCCAGAAAGATGGCGATACGGTCGCCTGCCTGAATACCCTGGGCTTGCCAGGCAGCCGCTAAAGAATCGGACCAGGCTTTGAGCTGATCGAAGGTGTAGCGTTTGATCTGACCATCGGGCAATTGCTGGATCAGGGCCAGACGCCCGGACCCGTCAGCCCATTTGTCGCAGGTGTCGTGAGCGATGTTGTAGTGCTCGGGGATGGACCAGTGAAATTCCGAGTAGCTTTGTGAGTAAACCGAATCAGCAGACAGCATGAGAGACACTTTTCCAAAAGGTGAAACAGACTCCCATCCTAACGCCTTGAGCGGGATGACCCTATCCGGGCTAATCAGTAGAAAAGAAAAACGGCGCTGGGGGGGCGCCGTTTTTCGTCCTGCTACCGACTTCTACTGCTAAAACAACTGCGTGTTGTCACTGCTACTGCTTGCGAACATCAACTGCTTAGGGGAAAGTGATGTGATGATCAGGACTTGGTGGCCTCTTTCGTGGCGCTGTCACGTTGTTGATCGTGACCGGAGCGGTGGCCGCGACGATGCTGACCGTCGTTCTTGCGCTCTACAACCGTAAACTCGCCATTGGCACCCTCGGAACGGACACGTACAACCTTGCCGTCCTTATCGACCACCATGGCCATGATGTTGTCGCCTCGCTGATGCAGGCTGCCCACTTTGGTGTAGCCGGCATCTTTCAGGCGCTGGTAGGCGGGACCGATATCGGTGACTTGATCAGCGGTCAGCGGTTTGTGGTCGCGGGCCTGACGGGCTTGTTTCTGCGTGCTCTGTGTTTGGGCTGCGCTTGTGGCTTCCTGTGCAATGGCAGCGGTGCCACCCAACAGACTTGCGCTCAATACCAGGGCAGAAAAGAGGGAAGTGCGTTTCATGTATAGCTCCTTCATGTAATCAAAAAGTGGTGCTGTCAGATTCCTGGGTAGCTTCCTTTTGAGGTGGGAAGGTTTGTTTGTCCTGTCAGCCTGGTGCCCATTATGGACAGGTGGCTCTGAATCTAAACTGAAGCCGCTGTTCATGTTATGTTCATCCGCAGCTTGCTATATAAGGGGGAGTGATCGTTTGATCCCTCTTTTTTTTCTGCACGTACCGATTCTTATGACGTCCATTAAACAATCCGCCTTGCTGATGAGTTTGGCCGCCGTTTTGACGGCGGTGATGCCATTGGCACTGGCCCATTCTCACGATTATCTTGACTGCGGCAGCAAAAAGCAGAAGGGTGATTCGTCGTGGGACAGGGATCAGCGTTCGGATTGGTCTGGACATGATTACCTCGGGGACGATGACTGTTTTCGTCGTTTGCCCCCTCCGCCGCCTCCACCCCCGCCTCCCCCTCCTAACGAGCGTTTCGGCCCCAGCCCGTACTGGCCTCCGGGCCCGGCCTATCGGGGCCACGATCAGGCCCGCGAAGCCGTGCGCCGTGGAGAAGCCTTGCCGCTGCGGGAAGTCCTGAAGCGGGTGCGCGAGACCTATCCCGGACGAGTGCTGCGTGTGCAGTTTGAATATGACGAGCGCTTTGAGCTTTGGGTGTATGACTTGCGTATGCTGGTTGACGACAATCGCCTGTTGCGTCTGAAAGTGGACGCCTTGACCGCCAAAGTGTTGCTTGTGCGCGGCGTGAAACGCTCGCATTCCCGAGGACATTAAGATGCGGATACTGGTTGTTGAAGACGAACCTACCTTGGCAGCGCAATTGCAGCAGGCTCTGGAACGGGCTGGCTATGCCGTTCAGGTGGCTCATGATGGTGAGCAAGGCCATTATCAAGGCGAGGTAGAAGCCTTTGATGCGGTAGTTCTGGATCTGGGTTTGCCGGGCATGGATGGGGTATCAGTCTTGCGTCGTTGGCGTGCTTCGGATATCAATATGCCGGTGCTGATTCTGACCGCACGCAATGATTGGCACGACAAGGTCGAAGGTATGGATGCGGGTGCCGACGATTACGTGGCCAAACCCTTTCACATGGAAGAGCTGCTGGCTCGTATGCGCGCTTTGCTGCGCCGTGCGGCCGGTCAGGCGAACCCACGTTTGCAGCTGGGCAAATTGGAGCTGGACGCGCGCTCGTCCTCGATCAGTTGTGCGGGCATGGTCTTGTCGCTGACCAGCCATGAATACCGTTTGCTGGCGTTCATGATGCATCACCCTGGCCAAGTGCTGTCGCGTACTCAACTGACCGAGCATATTTACTCTCAGGACTTCGAGCGCGACTCCAATACCATCGAGGTTTTTATCGGCCGTCTGCGCAAGAAATTGCCCGCCGGTTATATCGAAACGGTGCGAGGTATGGGCTACCGTCTGGTGGACCCTGAAGCATGATCGCCTTGCGGGGTCATACCATTCTGGGCTCTCTGCGTGGCCGCCTGCTGCTGGGGACTTTGGCCTGGATTCTGATCAGTATTGTTCTGGCCGGTTTGGGCCTGAACCGCTTGTTTCAAGACCACGTTTACCGTCAGTTCGAGCAGCGTTTGCAAACCCACCTGGACCAGATCATGGCGGACGTGAATCTGGACAATGCGGATGGGGTGACTTTGCAATCGCGCCTGAGCGATCCTTTATTTGAGCAGCCTTATTCGGGCATGTACTGGCAGATTGCCCGCCAGGAAGCGGGCAGTGAGCAGTGGACGGTGGTTTTGCGCTCGACGTCCTTGTGGGACGAGGCGCTGGATGTGAATGCTCCCGATTCGCCCAATGGCGTCTTGTCGCTGACGGGGCCGGAAAAGCAACGCCTGGTTGTGTTGCGTCAGGAGCTGGACGAGGTGAATGACAAGGGACAAAGCTTGCAGATCATGGTGGCCGGCAACCGGGAGCTGCTGGCCGAACCATTAGCCCGTTTTGAGCGGATTCTGTTCCTGTCGCTAGGTGGTTTGGCCGTGGGTTTGATCCTGGCGGCAATCTTGCAAGTGGTGCTGGCCTTGTACCCTCTGCATCTTTTGCGACGTCGTTTGCTGGATGTGCAGGAGGGGCGGGAGCCACAAGTCAGTGGCAATTTCCCCAGTGAAATTCAACCCTTGGTGGATGATTTCAATGCTGTACTCAGTGCTAATGCGGGTATGGTGGATCGCGCACGGGCGCAGGCGGGAAATCTTGCCCATGCGGTCAAAACCCCGCTAACAATTATGGGCAACGCCGCGCAAGCCGAAGATCCGCATTTGGCGGCTTTGGTTAGTGAGCAGGTGGCCTTGGCCCAGCGTCAGGTTGACCACCACTTGTCTCGTGCACGGGCCATGGCGGTACGCGCCATAGGTGTGCGTACGGATGTGTCTAGTTGTCTGCAGTCCTTGTGTCGGGTGATGGGGCGTTTGCATAGCGACAAGCAGATTCATCTGGATTTACCCGATCAGGAGTTGATCTTTAAAGGCGAAGAGCAGGACTTGCAGGAGATGGCTGGAAACCTGTTGGATAACGCCTGCAAATGGGCGACGCAGAATGTGTGGTGTCAGGTGTGGCAGCAGGACAATGTGCTGCATCTGGTGGTGGAAGATGATGGTCCTGGCCTGGAGCCGGAGCAGTTGGAGCGTGTGTTTGGTCGTGGCCAGCGTGCGGATGAGCGACATCCAGGCTTTGGATTGGGACTGGATATTGTGCGTGAGCTCGCGCGCAGCTATCAGGGGAAGGTGCAAGCCAGTGCGTCGGAGAAAGGGGGGTTACGACTGGATTTGACCTTGGCGAGTTAAGGTAGGAAGCCAGGTGCCAACGCCAACTAACTTTAACTCCCGTGCAAGTGCAGTAGCGTCGAGCGTAGAGGTACCTGAGACCAGCGGACTGAGTGGCTAGGGCGAACAAGGGGGGGGCAGGTGGGGGTTATGCTTGATCATCCATGAAAAACGCCCGGCGAAGCGGGCGTTTTTCAGCACATGAATCGGGCCAGCCTTAGTTCCAGGGGCCGCCATCGCCACCCAGGCTGTAGCGTCCGGCGCCAATCAAGCCGACTGTGAGCGCGCCAATCAGGAACATGCCTTGCAACTCCAAGGCCCAAATACCTTGGGCATTGAAACTGCCGATCTGGTTGCTATGGGCCAGCAACAAGGCAATGACCATGTTCATGGCTACAATCAAACCGCCGGCACGGGCGTAAAAACCCAGAATCATCAGGACGGGAGCAATCACTTCGCCTATGTACACGCCCCAGGCCAGAAAGCCGGGCATATTGTTGGCGATCAGCATTCTTTCGATTCCTCCGATGCCATAACGTATCTTGGCGATGCCGTGCAGCAGGATCAACACACCGACCGTGACACGCAGCAAGAGTTTTCCAAGATCATCACGAGACATACAGGCGCTCCATTATGTAGTGGGACAGGAAGGTGCGTTATTGTAGAAGACCGGGTTCTTAAAAGTATGACGGAGCATTTACATGACACAAAAGCAGGCTGTCGCAGCAGAACTGGCCCCCAGCGGGGTTTTACGTGTTGCCATGAATTATGGCAATCCCGTCCTGGCCCAACGCGGTGCCAATGAGCAGTCGCCCAAAGGGGTCTCGGCGGACCTGGCGCGCAGTGTGGCGCAAGAGCTGGGCCTGAGCGTGCAATTTCATGGCTACGATGCGGCCCAGGCTGTCGTAGAGGCGGTCTACAGGGACGAGTGGGATCTGGCTTTTTTGGCGATTGATCCCAAGCGTGCGGAAAAGATTCGCTTCAGTGAAGCCTATGTGCATATCGAAGGCACCTATCTGGTGCGTGACGAGTCCGCCTTTCAGAACGTGGATCAGCTGGATCAGCAAGGCGTGTGCATTGCCGTTGGCAAAGGGGCGGCCTACGATTTGTTCCTGAGCCGTCATTTAAAACATGCCGATCTGGTACGGGCAACGACCTCTGCCGATGCGATTGATCTGTTTGTGGAAGAAGAGCTGGATGCCGCTGCGGGCGTACGACAGCCTTTGGAGCGCTATGCCCGCTCCCGCAGCGGCTTGCGTGTGCTGCCCGACAGTTTCACTGTGATTCGTCAGGCCATGGCGGTGCCGTCAGAGCGTACGCTGGCCCATGCCTGGGTTGAGGCCTTTATTGCCCGGCAGAAAAAGGAAGGGATGGTGGCGCAGTTCCTGGCTGATAGCGGTCAGGCGAATGTCACCGTACCGGAATAGGCGCAAGGCGCGTATTCAATTCGTCTTGCAGGGCCTGTCTGAACAGGGCCTGCGCCTTGCCCACATCCTGTCCCTTGGATTGCAGAAGATAAATGGGCAAGTCCAGACCATTGCTGCCGGTAGAGAACTGGATACGGTGCAAACGGCCAGACTCCAGTGAGGGCCGCAGGCAAGACAAGGGCAGATTTGCCCAACCCAATCCCCGTTCCACCAGTTCCAGTGTCATGGGCAGACTGTCCGTTTTCCATTGACGCAGGCTAAGCATGGAGCGGTCCTTGCGTATATCCTTGTCGGGGCTGGTAATCACAATCTGCCGGTAGGCTTTCAAATCTTCCAGGGGCCTGGGGCTATCCTGTAGCAAGGGATGGCCAGGTGCAGCGACAGCGCTAATGGTTTCGGTCCACAGCGATTGCACAATCCCCACGCTTTCCAGTTCCCGCCCGCCATAGGCAATGCACAGATCCAGCTCGCGCTTTTGCAATGCTTCGACCAGTGCGTCTTGGGGCGCGGTTCGCAGTTCTATGTCCAGACCGGGATAGCGTTGCTCCAGAGCCTGCAAGGCAATCAACGCCGGTTCGGGATCGACATCGCACACGATACCCAGCCGTAAATGGCTTTCCAATCCCCCCGATAATTCCTGCAAATGCAGTCGCAAACTCTGCAAGCGGCTGGCGATCAGCTTGGCGTCGGGCAGCATGGCCAGTAGTTCGGCCGTGGGTACAGGTTCACGTCGGCTGCGGTCAAAAAGCGACAGATCCAGCTCGGCCTCCAGATTGGCCACGGCCATGCTGACGGCCGATTGTGTGCGGCGCAACGCCCGCGCGGCGGCGGAGAAGGAGCCGTGTTCAACCACGGCAAGCAAGAGCTCAAGATGATCACTGGTAAGCATGGCTAAACCATAAGTAAAACTGATGGAATCTGACTTTTTCTAGAAGCTGTACTGCGGATAATCATGCTTTCTGAGCTTTTGATCAAGGATATTTATCGTGCAGGGATGGAAAAGAAGAGTCGTCTACATAGGGATGTTCGAGTTGCTGGGCATGATGGTAGCGGCAACCGTATTGGGGCACTTGAGTGGGGCAGGGGCCATGGAAAGCGGGATGCTGTCTTTCATGATCAGCACCTGCGCGGTATCGGTGAACCTGTTCTACAACATGCTGTTTGAAGCCTGGGAGCGCCGTCGTCAGATTCAGGCGCGTACGTTCTGGCACCGGGTGCTGCACGTGGCCGGTTTTCAGATTGTGCTGGTGTCTTTGCTGATCCCGCTGATTGCGTGGTGGCTGAATGTCAGCTTGTGGAAAGCTTTTTTGATGGAAGCGGTGTTGCTGGCTTTCTTTCCCATCTTCGCCTTTATCTACAACTGGGCATTTGATTCTATTTTTGGTTTGCCCGACTCGGTGGGTGTGAGCGCCAGCCAAAGTTAAATGACGCAGTGAACCGAACTGGCAAAACTAAAAGGCCTTGCAGATTGCTCTGCAAGGCCTTTGAATTTTTTGGTCGGGGCGGCGGGATTCGAACTCGCGACCCTCTGGTCCCAAACCAGATGCGCTACCAGGCTGCGCTACGCCCCGACTAAGAAAAAAATTATATCCCGTCGTGGTGAACTTGGCAAGCATAGGCCCACATCAAAAAGGGGCTTGCACGCATTTATCGGGAGTCAGCTAATTTTCAGCCCTGTAAAGATGTGTTTCTTATGTTGGGCTTAAACATTTTAGGTGCTTATAGTTAAGTGACAAGCTGATCATAAGGCATTGTGTTCTTTGTTTTTTTCCACACGAGTAGCATTCATGCACCGGGGGCAGGCAAAGAAGTTGGGGGCGAATGCTGCTCATCATTTTTCCAAAAGGAGAAAGGACGATGAGCCAAGTTTCACAGGGTGGAATACTGACACGGCGACATTTCCTGACGATGGTCGGGTATGCCGCAGGTGGCGCGGCCATGTATCAGGCCATGATGCGTCTGGGCCATGCGGCGGAGGGCAGTTACGATGGCCCGATTCGCCTGGAAGGCAAGCCCAAGCCAGGGACCTCTGTGGTGATCCTGGGGGCGGGTCTGGCTGGCATGGTGGCCGCTTTGGAGCTGCGCAACGCAGGGTACAAAGTCAAAATCCTGGAGTTTCGGGAAAAAGTGGGGGGGCGCAACTGGTCCTTGCATGGCGGGGACAGCTATACCGAGCTGGGGGGCGCCAAGCAGGATGTCAAGTTCGACAAGGATCAATACATCAACCCCGGCCCGTGGCGGATTCCTTTCCATCACCGGGCCTTGCTGGATTATTGCAAGCGGCTGAAAGTCAGGCTGGAACCGTTTATCCAGTACAACTACAACGCCTATCTGCATAGCAAAGAGCATTTTGGTGGCAAGCCTCAGCGGTTTCGCCATATCCACGCGGATTTTCAGGGGCAGGTCTCCGAGCTCTTGTCCAAAGCCATTAATACTCAGTCGCTGGATGCACCCTTGTCCAAGGAGGATCAGGAAAAGCTGCTGGAAGCCTTGCGCAGCTGGGGGGCCTTGGACAAGAACATGGCTTATGTGAAAGGCCATGCCAGTTCCGAGGTACGTGGTTTTGAGCGTGATCCGGGAGGTGGTCTGAATGCACAACCCGAGTTTTCCGAGCCTTTGAAACTGGCCGATATTGTGCGCTCCAGTGTTTGGCACAATATGGGCATTCATGATCTGTACGAGTTCCAGCAGACCATGTTTCAGCCGGTGGGTGGGATGGACCAGATCGGCGCTGCTTTTGGCAAAGAGCTGGAGGGCCTGTTTACCTTTAATGCCAAGGTCACTGCGATCAAGCAGAGCGATGGCAAGGTGACGGTTAGCTACAAGGATCAAAGCAAGGGCAGCGAGCACACTGAAACAGCAGACTGGTGCGTATGTACCATTCCCTTGTCGATTCTGAGCCAGATAGATCTGGATGCCAGCAAGGAAATGCACGCTGCCATTGACGCTGTGCCCTACGCTCCCTCGGTCAAGATCGGGCTGCAGTTCAAACGGCGCTTCTGGGAAGATGATGACGCGATCTATGGCGGCATCAGTTATACCGACCTGCCCATCACACAAATCTCTTACCCCAGTGGCGGCATGATGGCCGGTGGCAAAGGCGTATTGCTGGGGGGGTATATGTTCGGTCCCAGCGCCGTGGAATGGTCGTCGCTCAGTCCCGAGGATCGGGTCAAGAAGGCCCTGGCATATGGTGCGCAAATCCACCCTCAATATAAGGATGAGTTCGAGAGTGGGGTGGCGGTCGCCTGGCACCGCGTTCCCTGGACATTGGGCTGCTATGGCATGTGGACGGACCAGACACGGGCCGCGCACTACGAGAACCTGTGCCAGATTGATGGTCGACTGGTTTTGGCGGGTGAGCACGCTTCTTACGTCAACGCCTGGCAGGAAGGCGCGATCCTGTCGTCCCTGAACGCGATTTCCCGCTTGCATAGCCATATTGTGGGTAATCAACAAGCCGATTCCAAAGGAGCCTAGTCATGATGATGCGATCTCTAGCGGTTTTTCTGGCCTCGGGACTGTTGACCATCAGCCATGCGGATACGGCGGTGGTAGGGGGTGATACGGTGGTCTTTACCCAGAAAACCGGCCAGGAAATTTATGAGCAGGTCTGTGCGTCTTGCCACATGATCGATGGCAAGGGCGCTCAAGGGGCGGGCATGTATCCGTCCCTGTCCAAGAATCCGAAACTGGGGGCGCCTGCTTATGTGGTGTTCATGGTGAACCAGGGCAATAAGGGCATGCCCGGTTTTGGTGGCGTACTCAATGACGAGCAAATAGCCGAAGTCGTCAACTATGTGCGTTCCCACTTGGGCAATGAGTTCAGTGACAAGATTACGGCCAAGGACGTGGCAGGCCAGCGTCCCAAGGACCACCAGTACTTTGATCTGAACTGATCAAAGGCTGCTTGTCGTCATGCTGACACCTGATTGGAGCACGGTCTTCGCACTGGAAATACCTGTGTTGGAGTCCGTGCTGCGAGGCACAGTGGTGTACTTTGTTCTGTTCGTCCTGCTGCGGCTGGCAGGACGACGTGAACTGGGATCGCTGGGCGTTGCGGACCTGTTGATTCTTTTGCTGATTGCCGATGCCAGTGGTAATGCGATGTCAGGCGGCAGCAATTCCTTGACGGATGGTCTGCTGGTGGCCGCAACCATTGTGGCCTGGGGGTACATAGTCGATTGGCTGATGTACCGATTCCCGGCGCTCAATGCACTAGCCACTCCGCGCAAAGTGTGTGTGGTCAGGGACGGGCAATTGCAGTGGCGCAATATGCGTCGGGAGTTTGTGACCCGCGATGAAATCCTGAGTGAAATGCGTTTGGCCGGAATCCAGTCGCTGGAAGAGGTAGCGGCGGCTTATATTGAGCCTAATGGCAAACTCAGCTTTTTGAAGGACACATCCGTGTAGTGTGAACGGGTAAGGAACAGGCGGGGCTGAAGGCTCAGGCCCGATAGCCCTGCGAAATCCATTGCATGCAGAAAATAAAGGTGAACACCGCTACGGGGAAGGGCAGCAAGGCAAAAAGCCGAATAGCCAGACTGCGAGTTTGTCCGCGCAGGCCACGCTTGTAAACATAGAGGCCGATCAGGCAGGCGATCAGGGGGAAGAGAAAGACTGGCAGGAGCAGAAACAGGGTAGGGACGGTCAGGAGGCACAGCAGTAAGGCCAGGCTGCTCAGACCTAGAATTTTTGAATTGCTCATTTCCGATTCCTGATCAGGGTAGGTCGTCAGAGCATAACGCAAATAAGGCGATGCCCTGGGAGCAGGCAAAGAAAAAGGCTTAGTTCACTGTGCAATGAACTAAGCCTTTAATTCTTTAATGGTCGGGGCGGCGGGATTCGAACTCGCGACCCTCTGGTCCCAAACCAGATGCGCTACCAGGCTGCGCTACGCCCCGACTAAAGACAAACATAGTAGAACGAATTCAGGACTTCGTCAAGCCCTGAGCCCTAGGTTTTAGCGTTTTTGCAGGTGGGGCAGGGTGTAAGCCTGTTCGTGATACGCCCAGCTAGGCCAGAGCACGTGGGCAAGGGCTTCCTTGGCCAGCCCTTCGTCTATCTGTTCCAGCGGCTCGTACTTGTCCGGCGCGGTATAGCGATACTGACAAGGCGGCAGGTGTGGCATCAGCACGGTCAGGATGTCGCCTTTCAAATAGCCATAGTTCTCGAAGTACTGCATCATGGCCCGGTCGCTGTCCTGCTGGGTCAGGTCGCGCCCGATCATGGGGTGCTCGCTTTCAATGCCCATCAGAGATAGCAGGGTGGGAGCCAGGTCAATCTGGCTCATGATGCGTTCGTCCTGACGGCTGGGAACGCCTGCGCCCAGAATCAGGGCAGGAATATGGAAGTGACGCACAGGCACCAGATTGGCACCGCCCACGCGCGAGTCATGGTCGGCCACGATCAAGAATACTGTGTTGTCCCAATAGTCGGATTCACGCGCTTTCTTGAAGAAGTCCCCAATGGCCCAGTCGGCGTAACGTACCGTGTTCTCTACCGTGGCGGGATCGCCTTCCACCTGAATACGGCCAGCCGGGTATTCCCAAGGCGAGTGGTTGCTGACGGAGAACGCCAGCGTCAGGGTGGGTTGCTCCTTGTCCTGGCTTAGCAACTGGTGCAACTTGTTGAACATATCCTCGTCGCTGGCGCCCCAGGTGCCGACGAACTCGGGGGACTCAAAGCTGGATTGCTCATGCAGCTCATCAAAGCCATTGCCCAGGAAAAAGCTCTTCATATTGTCAAAGTGGGCTTCGCCGCCATAGATAAAGCGTGAGCGGTAACCTTGTTCCTTGAGCAATTGGGCCAGGGTAAAAAAGCGGGTTTGCGAGCCGGGCAGGCGCAGTACAGCGTCTGCCACGGTTGGGGGGAAACCGGCAGAAACCGCTTCCAGACCCCGTACCGAACGCGTGCCGGTAGCGTAGGCGCGGCGAAAGTTCCAGCCCGTTTGGGCCAGTTTGTCCAGTTCGGGGGTTAGATTGGCGCCGCCCAGATTGCTGACATATTGCGCCCCCAGGCTCTCCTCCACGATCAGGACCAGATTGGGTTTGCGCTCACGTTTTTGCACTGGCGTCTGACGATGCAGGGTGGGGAGTGTGTCAGGGCCAGCCGGCAAGGCAGCCGCATCGCGCACGATCTGGTTCATTTCTGCGACGTCCAGGCCACCGTAAATATCCTCGGCCGAGCGCTCGTTTTTCATGCTGTAGATGGCGTAGGCCACGTTATACAGCGAGTTCAAGGGCAGCGTGTTGAGCATGCTGTCGCTGCTCCAGGCGACCGAAGAAGGATTGATGGGGCGGTGGGCCAAGGTGCCCCGAATTGCCAGGATGCACAGGGCCGCAGCAATCAGCATCCCCCCCGCTGTCAGAATAGTTGGAACCTCAGTTGCTGTTAGAGTCCCAAACCATTGGGGGCAAAGAGAAGGTTCCGAT